>NZ_CP012559.1:0-310060 GCF_000831645.3 Companilactobacillus heilongjiangensis | reverse complement strand
GATAGTTGGACGAATCATAACATTTCCAGCAGTAAGAACCTTACTACGATCAACATTTTCAATAAATTGTTCGACATATTCATTAGCTGGGTGTGTCAAAATGTCTTCTGGAGTACCAGTTTGAATTACCTTGGCATCCTTCATAATCATGATTCTATCACCAATTTTTAAGGCTTCATTCAAATCATGACTGATAAAGATGATTGTCTTGTGTAATCTTTCTTGAATATCCAATAACTGATCTTGCATATCAGTTCTGTTCAATGGATCAAGGGCTGAAAAGGCCTCATCCATCAATAAAATTTCGGGATCATTAGCTAAAGCACGAGCCAATCCCACACGTTGTTGCATACCACCTGATAATTGGTCGGGATATTCCTCGTTATAACCAGTAATTCCAACCGTTTCAAGTGCCTCATTGGCTTTTTGTTCGCGAGTGGCTTTATCGACACCCTGAATTTCCAAACCATATTCTGTATTTTCCAAAACAGTTCGATTAGGTAATAATCCGAAATTTTGGAAAACCATACTCATTTTCTTACGACGAACTTCACGAAGCTCTTTCTTATCAATCTTCATTAAGTTCTCACCGTCGATCAGAACCTCACCTTCAGTAGGCTCAATCAAACGGTTAATCATTCTAACTAAAGTTGACTTACCACTACCGGATAGACCCATGATAACGAAAATTTCACCATCATAAATTTTGAAACTTGCTTGGTCAACACCGATTGTGGCACCCGTCTCTTTAAGTATTTGTGTTTTATCTTTTCCTTGACGGCTTAACTCCTTGGCTTTATTAATACGTTTACCAAAGATTTTTGTTAAGTTTTTGACTTCTACTTTTGTACTTTTTTGAGTACTCATTAAATCCCCCATTCTTGGAATTGAAAATGCATACCTCTTACTGGGCATGCATTATATGGAAATAAAAAAGCTATTATTTAACCTATGTAAATAACAGCGACCTATATAACCCTAACAAATATAATTTTCTTATGCAAATTATCAGATTTATTGTAAGCAGTTTAATTGACAATATTGACATATTTTTTTATTGCTCAATGGCAATAGCAGTATACGGTCACGAGTTTTATCATTTTTGGATAAAAAAATTTTATTTATTTTTTAATTTATCATATAGGGCTAATTAAATATGCCGTCTACAGAGCTGGGAAATATTCACTAGCTGTGCGGAACGGTCCGAGCCAAAATACGGTCTCGGGCCTCGGTTTGAAGCCTTGACACGGTTCGTCAAGTCTCCAAACACGTCCGGTGGTATGAGTACGGGAGGCTTCTCCCGTACTCATACCACTACCACGGCACACAAATATTTCCCAGCTCTTCCGACTAATTATTTGTTATTAAGTGAATATAAAAATATTCTAATGCTTTTGTACTCAGACCATTTTAAATACTGAAATATAATTGATGCTAATGTTATCTGTAATTTAAATTCAGGTCGATCTCCGCATTTTATACATTCGTATCAATAATATCTAACCCCCTAAAACTTCCTATAATGTGTTAAACCCATATGCACAAAAAAAACTGACAATTTTTAGTTGTCAGCTTTTTGATTACACATTGAATTTCAGTTTTTCTATAGTATTGCTTCGAGTGCTTTTGAAAATTCCAAAGCATTCCCTACGAAGTAATAATCGGAATATTTGAAGATTTGAGCATTTTCATCAGTATTGACTGAAACAACCGTTTTAGCGTTCGCAATTCCGGCTGTATATTGGACTGCTCCAGAAACTCCTAAATTAATCAATAAATCTGGAGCCACTGTTTGACCACTTTGACCAATTTGTTCAGTAATTGTGTACTGATCTAAGTCTGTCAATGGACGGGTTACACCAACTGTTGCATGAAGCTTTTTAGCTAAGCTATTAGCCATATCAATTCCAGCATCTGTTTTATCCCCTCGTCCTAAAGCAACGATTCTTTGAGCTTGAGTAATATCATTACTTGTTTTTGGTGGCAAAATCTGGCTCTTAATTTGTAATTTAGTGTCTTTTTCCCAGTCAAGATTACTTATTTCTTCTACTTTAAGGGCAGGATTGTTTTCCTTCTCAGCTGTAAAGACATTGGGACGGGCTGTGGCCATCTGTGGATGGTGATTTGGAATCGTTATTTCACACATAATGTTGTCACCGTAAGATGGTTTCGTTTGAACTAACAAGTCGTCTTCAAACTTGAGGTCCAAACAGTCAGCTGTCAAACCAGTTCTCAATCTTGCTTGTAATCTTGGTGCCACTGAACGTCCCACCACTGTAGCTGGAAAGATAAAAGTATTTGGAGTGCCTTGTTTTTGGATCAACTTGTTCAAAGCGTCGGTTAATTCTAGATCGTCACCGGCTTCTAATTCATCATCTTTAATCAGCAAAATCTTATCAGGACCATATTCAGATAATTCTGTCTCTAAATTAGCATCGTTATTTTCAATCAAGACTGCTACGACAGGGTCATGACTGATTTGTTTCATTTTTGTAATCAATTGATAACTAACCGGATTAATCTTATGTAAATCAGTTTCCACAAAAACCCAGTTTTCCTTAATCACTGTCATCTTAATCTTCCTCCGCTAATATATTTTGTTTCTTCAAAGCAGCTACTAATTCGGCGGCAGCTTCTCTCGGATTGTCGGCCAATTTATGTCCAACCTTAGCTGTTTTCTCTGGTGAAGAGATTGAACGAACAATTGTTGGTGAACCGGCTTGACCTACACGACTGTCATCAAGTTGCAGATCACTGGCATGCCAAGTTGTAATTGGTTTTGCAAAACTCTTAGTAATTTCAACGACATTCGTATACTGTGGTTGGTTGATAGTATCAGTAACCGTCAGCAATAATGGCAACTGTGCAGTAATTTCTTGAGCCATATTATCCAAGTTACGTTTGATCAATAATTGATTATTTTCGGCGACAACTTCATTAGCATAAGTTACTTGAGGTACTTGTAATAGCTCGGCCATAATTGGTCCCACTTGTCCCGTATCGGCATCGACTGACTGTTGACCTAGCAAAACTAAATCGACATCGCCAATTTTTTTAATGGCTTTTCCAAGTACATAACCAGTTGCCAAAGTATCTGCTCCGGCAAAGGCACGGTCGGACAATAATACTGAACTGTCAGCACCCAAAGCCAAAGTCTCACGCAATGAAACAGCAAAGTCATCTGGACCCATAGTCATTGTGATAACTTCACCACCGACATTACGTTTAATTTCCAAAGCGGTTTCCAAAGCATGTAGGTCATAGGAATTGATTACGCCACCTAAACCACGACGATCGATATTCTTAGTTTTCTCATTAATCTTCACATTAGTAGTTTCTGGTACTTGTTTAATACAAACGACAATTTTCATAATATCCTCCTAGGCCCGATTCTTTGCTTCAATTAAAGCAATAGCTGTCCGCATCTTCTCAACGGTTCCTTCAGCAATTTCCATAGCTCTGGCATCCCTGATCAAATGTTCCACTGGATAATCCAAACTGTATCCGTAACCACCTAAAATTTGAAGAGCATCATCACCTGATTTAACCGCACTTCTACTACCATATGCTTTCGCCATCGCAGCTTCTTCTTCATAATCTTGACGGTGATCTTTTAGCCAAGCAGCTTTTTGATAAAGTAACTTGGTTGTTTCCTTAGCCACAGCAATATCAGCAATCTTTCTTTGAATACCTTGCATCTGAATAATTGGTGTATCCATTGCTTTTCTGTGTGTTGCGTAGTCAGTTACGATATTCAATTCATGTTCCATAATTCCGGTCAAAACGGCACCCATTAAAACACGAGCATCATTGTGAGCACTATCACCGATTTCCTTACCCATACCAACTTTTCCGAGCAAATGATTTTCGTCAACTTCAATATTATTCATGACAATTTCACCAACCGGAACCCCAGTTAAGCCAAGGAAGTTTTCTTGCTTACCAAATTCGAAACCATCCATATCCTTATCAACCACAAAGAATGACAATTCCTTCGGAGCAGTTTTAACCATGACACAATAAATTTCAGCTAGACCACCATTAGTAATCATGATTTTGTCACCATTGATAATCCATTTGTCACCCTTCTTTTCAGCGTGCGAAGTAATTCCCAATGGATTTGAACCACCACTTGGTTCAGTCATAGAAAAAGCAATGATACGTGACTTGGCTTGTGGCAAATATTCATCCTTCAAAGATTGATTACCATATTTAACAATTTGGTCAATTGACTTGAAATGACCTTCCAAAGTTACACCTAAACTGGCATTACCACGTGCAATTTCGTTAATCATAGCGGCCGTAGTCTCACCATCAAAACCTGCACCACCATATTCTTCTGGCAACATTGTGCTTAGAAAATCATACTTCTTGATTTTATTTAATAAATCATTGACGTAAGAACGAGTCTGGTCAATTTCCATATCATATGGGGCCACTTCATTTTCCGTAAATGATTTAACCATTCTTAAAAGGATTTCTTTACTAGTTTGTTTTTGATCCATCAGAATTCTCCTTGTATGTTAATTTTTTCACATATAAGTGCAAAAAAATATCCAACCGATATTTTTGATGATTTCATCATAAAGCATTTATGGTTAGTTGTAAATATAATTATATTATATATCGGCGATAACTTGCATATATAATGTGTGGTGTTTGCTTGCCATCTCCAGAGCTGAGAGTATTCATCTGCTGCACGGTACGGTCCGAGCCACAGTACGGTCTCGAACCTCGGTTGAAGCCTTTCCACAGACCGGAAAGTCTCCAACACGCCCGGTGGTGTAAGAGCTAAAGCTCTAACGCCACTTTCGCGGCATATGAATACTCTCAACTCTTCCGACTAATTGGTTGTTATAAAATTTTGTATTGCCGTATTTCCTCAATCCTTTAATACATTATTAAAAGATAAAAACGATAAGTCGATTTCTAGTCAGATATTGAAAGTTCTACAACACCTTTCTTCTAATATACTTGGTAGACATAAGTAACCAGATTATTAAAAAACAAACCAGTCGGAAGAACCGTAAATATCCACCCGCTGTGGGTGTGGCGTTATGGCTTTAGCCATTACACCACCGGGCGAGTTTTGAGATTCGCGTACTTTGCGAAGCTCAAAATCGAGGTTCGAGACCGCACTTCGGCTCGGACCGGTCCGCATAGCAGGTGGATATTCACGGTTCTGGAGACGGCCGCACAAAAAAGCTGACAAACTTTAATTTGTCAGCTTTTTGTTATTTATTGTTTGAAAAATCAGTATTGTTAGCCCAAGTGTCAGTTAAGAAATAACTGTCCATCTTATACTGAGTATTCTTAGGATTGGCTTTCTTATCTTTGTAATAATTCTTCAAATGATGATCAAGCATTAACCAACCACGCCAGCCCATGTGAATTGTATCTTCAGCAATATAATTAGGGTCTTTAACGTGCGACAGGTCAACAATATTGTTGAAACCTTGTGACTTCAATTGGTACTTAATCTTTGTATCAAAGTTAGTGATTGTGCTCATTGGCATACCAGTATATTTGATCCAATGTGGATTAACTGGTTGAATTACAAACATTACTTCAGTTTTGTTTTGAGCAAACATGTAAAGCAAAGCTTGGAAATCATTGTATTCTGGTGAATGCGTGTAAGTAACGTGACGGTGAGTATTCTTATACTTAACGATACGTTTCTTCAATTGCTTTCTATAGAAGGAATTACCAATTTGCATATCATTATCAGTTGAATGCTTAGCTGCTAGTTTAGTAGCTAGTTTATTCAAGTTTTTGTAATTATAAGTATCAGGCAATTGGTCAGCCGCATGGTCAATTTGCTTTTCGTGATCATTCATCGAAATCGAACCGAACAAATCATCCTGACTTTGGAGACTGGCACGAGATACTCTCTTAATGTAGAAACGTTGGAAATCAGTAATCTGTTTGCCTTCAGAAATACGTTGAAGTGCATTATCTTCAATAGGTCCCTTGTCGACACCTAAATCGAGAATTCTGTTGGCAATGTACTTATTCATTGCCTTATCGCCATGACTGGAATTTAAGATAAATCCAGTCAATTGTAATGGTGATAAGAAATATTTAAATGCATCAGATTGGACACCGGATTTGGTAAACCATTGTGGAGAAATAATGAAAACAGCCTTATTTCCCTTTAGACTAGTCATCCCACCGACATTCATTGCTTGTGTCAATGAAGCCGTTCCGGGATTACCTTGCAAAAATGGCTTATTCTTCCAATGATATTTCTGCGCCATGGAAGATGGATGGAACGGATCCATTCTAGAAAGTTCCGATGAACCAATGATAGGAATATAATTCTCCTTCTCGGCAGCGTTTTTGACGCTTTCACCCTTTAAAACACGGACATCCAACGAGGTCGAAGCTTGTTGTACTTTTTGTGGAGTCACCGTTTTAAAGTTGATTGGAGCCCAGAGAAGAATTAACAAGGCAGCAATAGCAACTATAACAGGTCCAAAAATCATCCATAACTTTTTTTTCATAATCTATTCCAATTCTTGTACTTGTTGAGCAATTTTGTTAACTGTTGACCATTGTGAACGGTCGAATTCTGAAACTGGTACGGTAATATCAAATTCATCCTGTAAGTTAACCAAAACTTCTACTGTTGCCATTGAATCAAGAACGCCATCTTTGAATAAGTCTTGATCTTTATCTTGACCAGCGTCATCCAAACCTGTTACATCTTGTAAAATATCTACGATCTTTGTTGTAATTTCATCCATAATAAATTCTCCTAACTAAACCATAATGTATTTAAAAATCCTGAGAAGATTAAGAAACTGAAACATACGATATTAAACGTCAAGAAGACGGCAAACGCATGTGTAAATTTGTTGCTAGGAATACTTTCACGATGCTTCTTCTTGTATCTTAGCCAAGCATCGTTGGTGATCATTGCGATGGCGTGGAAAATACCATAAACAATGTAGTACCAAGTTTCACCGTGCCAGAATCCCATGATTAGAAAGAGTGCTACATAGCCGACATTGGCAATTGCAATACGGTTCTTCATCCACTTATGTTTAATAATCGTAAACATCAAACGCATGTAGATAAAATCACGGAACCAGAATGAAAGTGTCATGTGCCATCTGTTCCAAAAATCTTTAATATTCTTGGCCTTGAATGGCGCATTGAAGTTCATTGGTGTTTTGACACCCATGAAATTACTGATTGCTACAGCAAATAGCGAGTAACCAGCAAAGTCAAAGAACAAATACATACTATAAACGTACATATAGGCTAGCACCCACCAAGATAATCCCAGTGGAGCTTGATTCCGGTAAGACATTGCCAAAATTTGAACCTTTGGCAATAATAATGTTCCAAAGAAGTACCCGATAATAAACTTATAAAGAAGACCCTTCATCAGCTTATCGACACCGCTATGCAAGAGTTCAACATACTCTTCACGGCTAGGAACATTGTTAACATCTTTTTGGAAACGTTTGAAACGGTCAATTGGTCCGGAAGTGATGGTTGGGAAGAATAGCAAGAAACGACCAAACTCATATGGTGAAATTTCTTTGATCACGCCATCACGAATTTCCATGATGATTTCAACTGACTTGAAAGTTAAATAACTGATACCCATGAAGCCAAATAGTGAAATGGTTGGGTTTTGTAGCAATGGATCCAGTTTGACGAAAACCAGCGGTATGATTGCCAGCAAGACGAACATCGTAAAGACCCAGAAACTATTGTGTTTCTTACGATACGACAGGTAGATGGAAACTAGAATTATTTCTAAGAGGACGTAGCATAGTAGCGATATCCCCTGCGACATATTTCCACCAAAGAAAGCAGTGATTAGAATGACAACCGTTGCGAAGAAGTCATATGTTCTAAAGCGTTTACCAAACCATAATCCGATGATTATTGGTAGTAAAAGTAGTAATAGATAGATAAAGTAGTGCGGACTACTGTAAGGCGTAATGTTATTCATTAATCTCGCCTATTAAAGTCTTTCTATCAATTTTGCCATTTTTACTAATTGGTAGTTGCTTTACAAACTTCAACACGTTAGGAATCATATATTCCATCGTTGTCGCCTTTAATGAATCTTTAATATCTGCTGCTAAATCTTTTTCGTCGTCGTCGATAAAGTCATTTTCAAGTACGATGCAAGCAATCATTTTGCTGACTTGCTTCTTGTTGTTGTACAAAGGAACGGTACATGATTGCTTAATTTGCTCAAGATTACCCAACATTGAATCTACTTCTTCAAGCTCAATTCGGTATCCGTGCATCTTGATTTGGAAATCAGTTCTACCGTGATAGAACAAGAGTCCGTCGTCGGCAACACTGATCATGTCCCCTGTGTGATAGAACATTTGACCATCAATCATTTCAAAAGCCTTTTCGGTTTGAGTAGGATTGTTCAAATATCCTTTGGAAACATCTGGTCCACTGACCAACAATTCACCTGTCAATTGACCAGTAGTTTCATCGACCAATCCGTTAATACGGTAATCCATATTGGATTTCAAATAACCGATTGGTAAACGATCAAATTTCTCTAGAGAATCTTGATCAATTCTGATTGAAGTAATGGCAACAGTATTTTCTGTAGGACCATAAGTGTTGTAAAGCTCGGCATCAGGGAACTTCTTCAATAACTTCTTGGCTGTTGCATGAGTTAATTCTTCACCACAGAAGATAAATTTGTTCAATTGTGGCATGTGCTCAGCATCAAAACCTCTAAATAAGAGACACATTTCGAAGAATGATGGTGTTGATACCCAAGTGTTGAAATCAGAGTTGATAATAGCTTCCTGTAATTTACCGAAGTTCTTAGTCGTATCCTTATCAACAATATTGAGTGTCACACCGCTCATCAAACCTGGATAAATATCGAAAACTGACAAGTCGAATGAGAATGGTGCTTGCAGCAACATCTTCATTTCACCGGAATAGTCGAATTCATTTTCGGCCCAGTTTGCGAAATCTAAGATATTGTTAGTACTAATTTGAACACCCTTTGGTGTTCCGGTTGTACCTGATGTAAAGATGATATAAAAGTTGTCATCAGGACCAACACTGCGATTGCTATCATAAATATTGTTATCAGATGCCAAGACTTGCGTTAACTCTTCTTTAGTAACTTGTGGAGTATCAACGCCAAAGTCTGTAATATTGCTCCAGTTTAAAATCAAAGCTGGCTTAGCAACTTCATTGATTTGGATAACACGTGATGGATCAGAACCATCATCAACTGGAATATAAGCATGTCCGGCCTTAATAGCACCGAGGAACATAACTAACATTTCAAATTGTTGTCCGCCAAAAATGATAATTGGACTTTTAGCAGGCAAAAATTTATCTTGTAAAAAGCTGGCTATACGATCAGATTTTTGCAATAGCTCCTGATATGTATGTGTTTCTTCACCGTTCTTGTAGCAAATCTTTTCAGGTGCTTGCAATGCAGTGGTGGTAATTTTTTCAATAATTGAGTTCATATATTTTTCCCTTCTTCCTGCTAAAATTCGTTATAAATAAATTTGGCACTTCCCACGCCGTTATATCCGTAAATATATAAGAGCACTAAGAAAATAGCGAAAAATACAACTGTTTTAATAATAAAAAATGTTACTGGTTTCTTTAAAAAAGTCAGCAAATTATTTTTCATAATCTACACCTCACTGAAAGAGTTTGCTTATGCGGAAACTATCTAACCATTGTCAATAAATGGTGTCAAACCCAAAAATGAATCAAAATTATTAAATATAGTTATTTCTATATAACCTGTATAAACATTATAATAAAAAATTGAGTAGGACTAATCGGCATATTTCGTAAAAATATTTTGTCTTTTTTAATGAAATACAGTATTAATGCGGGGTTTGAAGCTATTTGTTTAAACAAATTCATTATAAGAAATTGTTTCGCATTTTTCAAAGTATACGCACCGTATTAGATCTCATTAATACTCGACTAATATGCCAAATGGACAATCAAATCGAAAATAACCTCGACCTCATTACCGTTTTTCATTATTGTTCCCCGACATTTAAAAGTAAATAAGTAATCATTACAATGACCAAAGTGTTAGTCTCATGTGACAGTTTTGTAAGATAATACGCTTACATCAACCGATACTTGACCCCAATTATTTATCAACAATAATGAATATAACTAGTTTGATGAACAATTATTGTTTTAATATTTGCTGTATAAAAAAATAGACTTCCAAAAGGAAATCTATTTTTTATAATTGCTTATTAACGGATGGACATCTCCGCCCTCCAAGTCTACGTATTTTTTATTTGATATTCAGTATTTAATATTTGATTGAAAGTTTCATCCCTGCTTAAGTTCAGAGCAAATTGATATTCCAGACATAGATTCTTTCTTATACTAATGATCTAAATTCTCTGGTTACTTAATTGAATTTCAAGTCACTAAAAATAAAGCAAGTTAAATCCACAAACAGGTTTCACTATTTTTTCGATTTTCGTATCAGCTCGTGGAAATAAATTGATTGCAAGACGACTGATACTTCATCAACGAGAGAAGTTTATAAACAGATATTACTTTGGAATACATTTCTAGCCAGAAGTGTGATTCAGTAACGTTCCCAACAACAGAAATAATTCCCTAAATAATGATTCCGCTGCTATTATCGATTGGATTTTTACGGTAAACTTTTATTTTTACAATTAACAATAATTTGCGGTCAAATTACTTAATAGAAAATAATCGATTCATTTTTTAGATTCTGGAAGAAATATTGCCAAAATGTGATTATCGATCAAAATTATTATTTTAAATATCAGCCAAATTATTTATAGCCTTTGATATTCTAGACTTATTTCAGTTTAGATAAAAAACATTTATAAATTACGATACAATCTGTCTGTATTATTTTGCTAAACTTTAACCATGGAGCGGGTCCGTTATGGATTCGCATTAATTAAAGTTAAGGGGGACAGATAATGAAAATGTTTAAAAACATCGTTAGATTACTAGTATTAACAAGTCTTAGTCTGTCTTTCACACCCTTGACTACAGCTAAGGCAGTTGATGCTATTCAAGTCAAAAATGAAACAACAGCATCAACTGCTAATTCTAAACTTAGAATGACTTACAGTGCACTACCAGAAACTGAAAGTACTTCTACAGATAGTGGAACTACTGGTACAACCACGACAGCCGCAGCCGATACACCCGTAAGTTCAACTGTTAGTGTAAATGTTCTTTCAGGTATCCTTACATTGGAAGCTGTCCCTGATTTCAACTTTGGTACTATGACAGTCGGATCAATTGGTAAATTAAAGAGCAATACTGTTAGTACAGATGGCTTCATGCTAGATAATGGAACAAATACAGCAGATGCAACCGCAGGCCGTGATGGTAATGCTGATGGTACACTTGAGGTTGTTGATTCACGTAACAGTCTTTCAGAGATGCCTGGATTTACTCTTTCCGCTTCAATGGGACAATTAAATCCTACTATGCTCAATAAAGATATCGACTCCCCACTTGATGCGATTTTACATTTAAGTGCAGTTCCACTTTTGGATGATGAAAACAATAACGTTTCAACTACTGGTACAGATTTAAAGACTGACAAAGCTTCTATCAGTAGTGCTGCAGGAAACACCGTTCCCATTATGAATATGAGAGCCGGTTCATATAACGGTGGTCTCATCAAAGCCACTTTCAACACACCTGATTCTGCCAGCTTAGAAATTCCTGGTACAGGTAATAATACAAAGGTTTCTTCTAAGAAAATGAACGCCGTTGTTACTTGGACTTTGAATGCTGCACCAGCCAAAACAGATTAACAATAACCCACAGAATTCTAAATCAGAATTTTATGGGTTATTTTTTAACAAAAAAATTTTAATAATTTAATCGCAAAGTCAATATATCATGTTTAAACATGATACTATAACGATAGAAGCTCATTGGCTTGAAAGTTAAAGTGAGGAAACAATTATGATTGCAACTACAACTTGGAAACACAACTTAACTAATTATCAAAACATCGAAAACATCAACAACTCAGGACTTCAGCATCTTGAGATTTTCCAGCCATTGGCCACTGATAAAATCCGAATACAGCTTAATAATTTGTACGATGAAATTCCGTTAGAAATATCAAAGATGGAAATTTATTCGGATACATCTACCAAGAAAGTCGTTACCTTAGATGGTTCTTCACAATTTACTATCGAACCTCGACTGATCGAGTGGTCAGATTGGATCGATATTTCTCTACCAGCAAATGCCTTCTTGTCGATTGATATTTTTTCATCAAATAAGACCATCCACACTGCTGGATTGACTGTTTCTAATGACCTAATCAAAACCGTTGAAACTGATCCAGCCAATCCAAAGTATTTCTTTGGTCTCTCAGCTATTCAAGTAGAAGCAAAATCAACGCACAAAAAGATTGCATTCTTCGGGGACTCCTTAACTAACCAAGGCAACTATTCAGCTCCTCTATCTTTGGATCTCGAAACTAACTTTCACATCATGACCGCTAATTACGGAATCTCAGGCAATCGATTACTTCGTCCCGGCCATAGCACCTCACAGTGGTCCGCAAGCTTTGGCGAAGCCGGGTTTACTCGATTTGACCATATGCTGACTAATTATCAGCCTAACCTAGTTATCTTTATGGAAGGGCTTAATGACCTGCTACACCCAGGTACAGGAACACCAATAAACGAACTGCCAACAGCCGAAGCAATCGTTAAAGCAATTTATATTTTGAAAGCTAAATGTCGTAAACATGACGCTAAATTTGTACCAATGACCATCTCACCCTTTGGTAACTCAGACGGTTGGACACCTGAAAAAGAAGAAATACGTCAAAAAATCAATTCTGAACTACTAAAAATGCCTCACATTCTCGACATATCGGCATTGGTAGGCAAAGATAATCAGCTATTGCCTGAATTCGATTGTGGTGATCACGTTCATTTTTCCGCAAACGGTGGCAAAATTATCGCCGATTATATCAAGGAACAGTTAATTAGAAAGAAAATGATTTAATCAATCCAAAATTAGAAGAATCATTAAAAAAATAAACTAGTTGGACGAGATGAAGTTTAAAATATTCCTAGAATTCACCATTAATTTGTGATAATGGAATATACGTTTATTAATTTTATTTTAAATTACAATATCCCATTATTATGTTTAAATCATTTTCAATATAATATATTATTGAATAGTATATACAAACAATTGTATTGGAGCGTCGAAATATGGCTGAAACTACTAACAAGGATATTTATCAAGAACTCAAATCACGTGTCATCAATGGAAAATATAATATCAAAATGCGCCTGCCAACAGAAGAAGCACTAATTGCCGAATTTAATGTTAGTCGTTACGCTATCCGTAAAGCTATCAAGCAATTATCCGATGAAGGCCTAGTTTACAGTGTTAAAGGAAAAGGTGTCGTTGTTTTGGAACATACACCTCAAACTCAAGAAATCAATTTGAGCCTCAAAGAAATTGACAGTCTTCACGCCTTAAACAACTCTGAAGACATCAATCGCACGACTATTATTGCTGACTTTCAACAAATCATCGTCGATGAAAAGCTCAGTCACAAGACTTCCTTTGCCGTCGGTATTCCCGTCTACGCCATCAAGCGTGTTCGCCGAATCAACAATAAGAATGCCGTCTTAGATCTCAATTACTTTAACGCTCAAATTGTGCCTGATATAACATCAGAAATTGCCAAAGGATCAATTTATTCATATATTAAAAACACATTGCAAATGAAAATTGCCGTTGTTAAACGTCAGTTGCGAATCGAACATGCCGAACAAGTTGATTATGAACATTTGAATTTGGGTATTAACAATTGTGTGGGAAATATGATCAGTTTTGCCTTCAATGATGATGGAAAACAATTTGAATACACTGAATCACATTTCATACCAGACAACTTTATTTTTAACCAGATTATCAAGTTCTAGGGCCTACGGTTGTCAGAAATATAGTTCTGCGGTGGGGACCGGCACGAGCCAAGGTCTCGCGCCTCGATTTGAAGCCTTGCAAAAACCGCAAGTCTCCAAACTCGCCCCGTGGTGTAATGGCTAAAGCCATAACACCACCCTCACTGCAGACTATATTTCTGACAACCTCCGGCTAGCGTATAATCTGCTTCATAGTTAATTAAATATATCGAATATATTTATTGAGAAAATGGCTGCAAATTATGAAAAATAAATCTGAGGTGCTTTGATTGTTGATACTCATCTATCATCAGTCAAAACACTTTTTTTAATTTCAAAAATAAAATGAATATCAAAAAGAGTAGTACAAGTAATCAAATTAGATTACCAGTACTACTCTTTTCATTTTTAAATTTAAAAATAACTACATATTACAAAAATATATAAATTTAGCCGGAGGTTGGAAGTGATTTTTGCCTGCTGTGGAGGTGGAGTTAGGACTTTAGTCCTTACTCCACGGGACGACTTTGGAGACTTTCCGGTCTGTGGAAAGGCTTCAAAGCGAGGTTCGAGACCGTACTCTGGCTCGAACCGGTCCCCATAGCTGGCAAAAAATCACTTCCAACCGGAGGCGGTTAATAAGATTCAAATCCCACCAATGAATAATGATTAGGAATGTATTTTGTTTCAGTGCATTCAAAGAGACTACCCAAGTCAGTGTAAACATACTTCTTCAATACACCAACACAGTTAGCGTCATCAAGATCCAAATTGTCGAATTCTTTCTTAGTAGCTGATTCTACTGATGCGATTGAACGTGCAGCAGCAATTTTGAAAAGATTTTCATCACGAATATATTGATAAACTGAGCCTTCAGCATCCACGATTGATAAGTTAGGAATACTTTCTTTTCTGAAATAACTTGTATCAATAGCCATTGCTTTTCCATTGACCATTCTTAAACGCTCAATATAGTAAGCTTTGTCGCCAACGGTAAAAGATGTGTGCTTTGAAAGTGTATCGTCAATTTCAATTTCTTTAAATTCTAGGACCTTAGTTGTTAGTTTTTTGATGAATTTATTTTGTGGAAAACTCATCAAATCTTGGAATCCAAAATGATTGGCAGCTGAAAAGATAACTCGGTTGTCAACAATTGGCTCCAAAACGACTACGCCACGGCCTTTAACGGTATAAACTAGTCCATCGGCTTGTAACTTCTTTAGGGCACGGCGAATCGTATTTCTCGTAACGCTAAAACGTGACGACAAATCTTCTTCACCAGGTAAAATTGATTTTGGTGGATAAACGTCGCTGTCAATTTCGCCTTTTAATATATGGTATATATCTGAATATAAATTTTTTGGCATAATGTCTCCTCAATTGGTTCTGCAGTTTAAATAAATTACCCTCTAATGAAAAAATTTTAAAACGCCCCTCACAAACGTTTTTTATTTTCCAACATTACAGATTCATATGGTCGTAAAGTTACTGTCCCATTGCTCATTTCGATGCCTTCATAGTTCCCCAACAATAAATCGAAGCCATCAGAAATTTCCCTCTTTTGGGTTTTATCAGTAAAATTAGCCATTACTAAAATTTTACCCTTGTCATCATATCTTTCATAGCTATAAACGCTATTATCTTGGGCATTTAATAATTTATATTCCCCATCTGCTAATAATACCTTATTTTTACGTAAGAAAATCAAAGCACGATAGAAATTAAAGACATTGTTTTTCATTTTTAAGACTTTTTCAACTGAATAATCGTCATGATAAAGTGGTTCCAACCATGGCTTACCCGTGGTAAATCCGTAATATTTACTTGAATCCCATTGCATAGGCAAACGAGAATTCTCACGCGATTTCTGTTGTAAAATCTTGATAGCTAACTTCTTATCGACACCATTCTTAATCAAATCATTATAAGCATTGATTGATTCGTGGTCCTTATACTGACTAATATCAGTGAAATAGGCATTCTTCATTGCAATTTCGTCACCCTGATAAATATATGGCGTTCCTTGCAAACCGAATTCAACCATGGCCAACAACTTAGCCGATTGATCACGATATTTGTCATCGTCAGTAAAACGAGAAATTGCCCGTGGTTGATCGTGATTATTCCAGAATAATGCGTTCCAGCCACCTTGATGATTCATTTTAATTTGCCAATCGCTCAAGATTTTAGTCAAATCTGTCAATTTATAATGTCCCAAAGTCCATTTGTTGCCACCAGTATAATCGACTTTAACGTGGTGGAAAGTGAATGCCATGGAAAGTTCCTGACGTTTAGGATTGGTATACTTAACAGCTTCAGAAATCGGTGTAGATGACAGCTCACCAACAGTAATGAACTTATTAGGTCCAAAGACTTTCTCGTACATTTCATGAATATATTCGTGCACGTGTGGACCATTGGTATAGAAATTACGACCATCATCTAACGGTGTATCGAAAGAATCATTAGGTAAATTCTTATCCTTAGAAATATTATTGATAACGTCCAAACGGAAGCCATCGATACCTTTCTTAGCCCAATATGTCAGCATTTTGAAAATCTCAGCACGTAATTTTTCATTACGCCAATTTAGATCCGGCATCGTTACATCATACAAATGTAAATAATACTGATTTAATTCAGGAACATATTTCCAAGCGCTGCCACTGAATTTTGAAACCCAATTATTTGGTTCATGTCCATCAACCGGATCACGCCAAATATAGTAGTCATGATAAGGATTGTCTTTTGATTTCAACGCTTCTTGAAACCATTTATTCTCATTTGAAGTATGATTCAAAACCATATCCATGATGATCTTGATGCCACGCTTATGTGCTTCACTTAATAACTTTTCAAAGTCATCCATCGTTCCAAAAATTGGATCGATTTGATAATAATCAGCAATATCATACCCATTATCATTCCCCGGTGAGCGATACATAGGTGTTAGCCAGATTAGCCCGATACCTAATTCTTGCAAATAATCTAATCGAGAAATGATACCGTTGATATCACCGACGCCATCGCCGTTAGAATCTTGAAAGCTGCGCGGATAAATCTGATACACAGTTTCTTTTTGCCATTCCTTCATAAAAGTCGGTACTCCTCATTTTAAATATTAATTTAAGTCTACTTGACGCGTAACAGTTTATAATATGTTTATACACCTGTCAATCGTTTGATAATTTTAAATTTTCCAAAAAAGCACTTCCATTAGTATTATAATAGCTATTTTGTTGAGATTTAGCACGTGAAATTTTTTTTTGAAATTCTCTAAAAAAGGTAAATTTCACTAAGTTTTCCATCTCCAGTGCTGAGAGTAAGGATTTAAGCTCACTCTTGTCTTGATCCAATCCACATAACGCGTAAATATTCGTATCAGTTATATTTTAATATCTAAAATAAACTTAATACAAAAAAATTTGAATATTTTTCGTATTCACTATAATAATCCGGAAAGTGCTTGCATACCAAGGGTCAAGCTTACTCTTTGGCTTGGAATATTCAGCCAGTATTTTAGTTAGTTACCACACAGTGCTAGTCGATAATTTATTGCAGATATTCTCATAGATAATATTTCAGTATACAAATTTGGTTGAACATAAAAGCAATTGAATATTCGTACGTCAAGCTAATATCGCTTAATTAGTCGGAAGAGCTGGGAAATATTTGTGTGCCGTGGTAGTGGAATAAGTACGGGAGATTCCTCCCGTACTTATTCCACCGGACGAGTTTGGAGACTTACCGGTCTGTGGTAAGACTTCAAACCGAGGCCCGAGACCGCTCTTTGGCTCGGGCCGTTCCGCACAGCTTGAGAATATTTCCCAGCTCTCTAGACGGCATATTTAACCAGCATTTTCGTTAATTAAATTTTTTTAATCAAATCATATATAAAGCGTTATAACATCAATTATTCCTATTCTGATTAATTGTCCGTATGACACTATAACCTCTGTTAGAACGAGCTATATTGACTGCTAAGACTATCTGAGGGCAAAACTTAACTTCCGTCATTTTTTCTAAAATTTGAGGCTGATTTTTTTCGAAATAAAATTGTTTACAGCGGCCAAATAATAGTTTATATTCAAATTCTAATTTATGATTTGGAGATAAGAAGGATGCGTCAAATTACAACAGAGAGATTAATCATTCGTCCGCTTCACATGGTGGACCATGATGAATTAGAAGCGATTTTGTTGGATCCAGCAGTCGTTCGGTATACAAGGTATCGTGACGTCAAAACGCCAACTAATTTCACTGCTATTTTTGAAAGCCATTTTTTGAATACGGCTTATACATTTGGAATAGAAACAAAAGATGAACATAAGTTGATCGGTTTCTATGAATTCCATCCTGAAGATGCCACTGGCATTTTAACTTACGCTCTAGCACAAAGTGCTTGGGGCAAAGGCTACGTCGCTGAAGTGGGCAGTGCTATGATGGCCTACGGCTTTAACGTTTTGAATTTTGAAAGAATTGAAGCTCACTACGCCAGCACCAATCCACGTTCTGGCAAAGTTATGCAAAAAATGGGCATGCGCGATCTTGGTTCCATGGGCACTTTCCCTTCACCACACACTGGAGAAATCCGTCAGGTTATGGCTTATGAACTCAAAAAAGCCGACTGGATTATGGATAACCAACAAGTAGAAGCAGTCTAGATGAAAAAGCTCTCTGTGATAATCAAATGATTATTACAGAGAGCTTTTTTGATTTTTAAATTAACTCCTTGTGAATGCCCTGCATGCCACGTTCAATCTGTTCTAGTTCATCAGCGTAACCTTTCAATTGGTCACCATACTTATCAACTAATTCTTGATTGGTATCAGTTTTATAACGTAATTTATGTTCCAAACTAGCCCACATATCCATTCCAACGGTTCTAATCTGAATTTCTACTGGAACATCAATCGGTCCTTTAGCTTGAAAAACTGGTACTTTAACAACGATATGCAAACTACGGTAGCCACTTTCCTTCGGATGTTTAATATAATCCTTACGACGCAACAACGTGACATCGGTCTGATGTGTCAAAAGCTTTTCAACATTATAAATATCATCCATGTAATTGGTAATCACACGAATACCTGCAATATCATAAATATTTGCTTGAATACTGTCAGCCGTCAATTCATAACCTTTACGTTCAGCTTTCTGTACCAAACTTTGGACATCCTTCATACGTGATTCCATATGATGAATGGGATTGTAATCATAATTAACTTGAAATTCGGCATCCAAATTTTCCAATTTAGTACTGATTTCTCTTTGACCAGCCTGATAAAGCTGATACATCTTAATCATTTTAGAAAGTTCCTCAATATCTGGTCGATTGGCGACACCACTCAATTGAGTTTGAAGTTTATTTAAATTAATAGAATTCGATCTTTCTAGTATCATACATTTTTCCTTTGTTAGAGTTATTGTGAGTTCCGCCTCCGAGTTCGAGGGAGAAAAGTTGCCTGCTGTGGGACCGGCTCGAGCCAAAATACGGTCTCGACCCTCGTTTTTGAACTTCGCAAAAACCGCGAATTTCAAAAGACGTCCTGTGCTGTAATGGCTAAAGCCATAACACCACTGCCACTGCTGGCACCTTTTTTCCTCGAACTCTCCGGCTAATTTATTTCTTGAATTTATATTCTAATTTTCTAATTTAACAATATATACGCATGGTGCTAGTTGATAACCTACTACAGACATTTCATAGCCTAAAATTGCTTGAATACTTTTACACTCTAATAATAACGATTAATTAGTCGGAAGAGCTAGGAAATATTTGTGTGCCGTGGTAGTCTGAGACCGCACTTTGGCTCGGGCCGTTCCGCACAGCTTGAGAATATTTCCCAGCTCTGGAGACGGCATATTTAACTAACACCACACGTAAATAATATATACTTGCCCTTATTTAATAATTTCGATTTTTTTCGTTCCCCGTTAAAACAAAAAGACAACCTCAACTCGGTTGTCTTTATTCTATACTTATTTAGTTTAAATATATAATTCTGTTTCAGCTGGCTTAGTCTTGCCAATAATTTTACCGTTATGAACTGACAATAAGACTGAAGCTCGTTTGTTCAAAGCATCATAGAAGTTATGAGCATTGATCAAGACAAAGTTAGCTGGTTTGCCGACTTCAATTCCATACTGATCTTGAACATGCATGGCACGGGCACTGTTAGTTGTAATGAATTTGTATGAATCCATAATTTGTTGGTGACCCATCATTTGTGTAGCGTGCAAGCCTTCTGCCAAAACATCGTACATATTACCGTTACCCATTGGATACCAAGGATCTTTAATATCATCTTCACCAAAGGCTACGTTGATACCATTTGCATTTAGTTCCTTAACGCGTGTTAGGCCACGGCGCTTTGGATATGTATCAAAACGTCCGCCAAGATACATATTAACTAATGGATTTGAGATAAAGTTCATGTTTGACATCTTCAAAAGGCGCATCAATTTGTACATATAAGCATCGTTATACGAACCCATAGCGGTAGTGTGTGACGCCGTTACTCTTTCGCCCATACCACTTTCATAAGCAAGTGTTGCAAGGGTTTCAAGACTTCTAGAACTTGGATCATCTATTTCATCACAGTGTGCATCGAACAACAAGTCATTTTTTTGTGCTAAGTCAAAAGCAAAGTGGAGTGATTCAACTGAATATTCACGATTGAACTCAAAATGTGGAATGGCACCGACAACGTCAACTCCTAAGTCGACAGCTTTTTCCATCAATTGCTTGCCATTCGGATAAGAAAGAATCCCCTCTTGTGGAAAAGCAACCAATTGCAATGTCATCCAGTCTTTAACAGACTCACGCACATCAATCAAAGCCTTGAGAGCTTTCAAGCTGGGGTCAGTTACATCAACATGTGAACGAACGAACTGAATTCCGTGACTAGCCTGCATCTTCAAAGCTAACGTAGCACGTTTTTTGACATCTTGATAAGTCAGGTCTTTTTTACGTTCAGACCAAATACGGATACCGTCAAATAAAGTTCCATTTTCATTCCATTCTGGTTGACCGGCAGTCAAAGTACTGTCCAAGTGAACATGTGGATCAACGAACGGTGGTAAAAGTAATTTTTCGTGACCAACAATAACTTCTTCGTCATCTTTAGGGGTTAGATGATCAGCAATTTCGGCAAATTTGCCATCTTCAATTCTGATATCTTGAGCCGGCTGATTTTCGATTTTGACTTGTTGTAATAACATTGCGATACACTCCTTCGAATTTTTGATATAGTATACATTTTTGAGTTGACAATGCCAAATTTCTACTTTAGACTTTACAGCAATATAGATCTTTTTAAGGGCAGTCCAGCGAGGCTGACAAAAGAGCGGTAAATTTTGACAATCGAGGGGACTGCTCATCCAAGCAGTCCCTTTTTTTACTGCTCACATATGGGGGTAGAAAAATGACAAAAAAAGAACATATTGAAGCAACTACACCAGATCAGCGGGCGATGTCCAGATGGGACATGTTTGCGACTTGGATCGGTGCTAACGCCAATAATGGTACTTGGTATATTGGAGGCGTTATCGCAGCTGTCGGTTTAATCAAAGCATCTTCTCTGTTAGTAGTAGTTGGTTCACTTTCGTACATTTTACTAGGCTTCGCATCATACATGGGTTATAAAACGGGCTTACCAGCTATGGTACTAACTCGACCATCCTTTGGTATCAAAGGTTCAATTATTCCGTCAATCGTCAACGTTGTCCAATTTATTGGTTGGGCAGCTATCAATACTTTTATCGCCGCAACATCAATCAGTATCATCCTCAAAGATATCCTCGGTTGGAACAGTTCTTCCTTCCACAATCAATTCAGTATTATCATCGGCATTGTCGTTATGTCCATTCTACATCTAATCTCGATTTCATTAGGTGAAAAATCTGTTAAATGGATCGAACGTGTCGGAATTATTCTTGTTATTATTCTAGTTACTTGGGAATCAATCGTCGTTTTGAAGACTGTTCCATTCCACGAAATCGTTAAATATGAACCAGCTGCTAAGTTCCAATTGCCTAGTGGAAAAATCGTTGATATCTTAGCTGCCTTTAACTTAGCTTGGGTAACAGCTGCCGCAGACTTCAGCCGTTTTACAAAAGATAAGCATGCTGCAACAACAGCTTCATTCTTAGGTGCTAACGTTGGTTTATTCTGGTTTGCTTTCATCGGTCTGATTGCCACTATTGCCACAGCCATCACCATCAATAAGTTTGATCCTAATAATGCCGATCCTAGTACAATCGCTGCCAAACTTGGCTTAGGAATCCTGGCTATGTTGGTCATCGTTATCACTAGTACAACTGCCAACGCCGTTAACTTGATGGCTGCAGGCTCAGCTTTAACAAATATTTTCCATCGCTTAAAATTAACACCTGCACTTTGGATTGTTACATTAGTCGCAACAGTAATGACATTCATCCCCGTTTACATCGCAAGTTTCCTAACAACTTTTGAAACCTTCTTGGATGGGATTGGTATGTTCTTGGGACCAGAAATTGCAATCTTCTTAATTGACTTCTTCGTCATTAAACAAAAGAACTATCAAGTTTCCGAATTCTCTAAAGTCAACGGTAGTTACTGGTATACCAAAGGCGTCAATCCAATCGCCATCGTCACATGGGCAATCGGTGTAATCAGTTACCTTATCTTGAATAAACTGGGATTCATCATCGCTACAACCGGAGCAACTTTCCCAGCAATGTTCATCACAGCAATCTGTTACTTAGTTGCTAACAAAATGGTTAATAGTAAACAAAACTAAAAATAGACTAATACTTATGATTACTCGTTATAAGTATTAGTCTATTATTTTTGTATTAATTAACGGTTAATTTAATGTAAAAATTTAGTAAATCTGACTTTAAACATCCCGTCTACAGAGCTGGGAAATATTCTCAAGCTGTGCGGAACGGTCCGAGCCAAAGTTCGGTCTCGAACCTCGGTTTGAAGCCTTGACACAGTTCGTCAAGTCTCCAAACACGTCCGGTGGTATGAGTACGGGAGATTCCTCCCGTACTCATACCACTACCACGGCACACAAATATTTCCCAGCTCTTCCGACTAATTAATCTGTAATAATTGATATAAATCTTTAAATAAATTATTGCTTAACACTACACTTCATCAAAAAAATAAATTAGTTGGAAGAATTGAGAGTATTCAACCAAGTTTCGAGGCTGCTCTTGAACTCGGTCAGCTCCGCACGGCAGATAAATAATCTCAGTTCTAAAAAAAACAAATTATTTCTGAGTAGCCTTACGATGCCACAAGAAAATTCCTAACAACAATATCACACTGATCAGGCACGATAAGCCAAATGTCATGTGCATCCCATCAATAAATAGTTGCGGTTTACTTGGGATATATGATTTAACTCGGCTGCCATCCAAAATTGACATTGAACCGAATAATAATGTTGTCGACATTGCTGAACCAACTACCATCCCGACTGTTCTGGCTAAACTGTAAACACTGCCTGCTGAACCATAGTCCTTCTCATCGACATTTTCCATAACTAAAACATTATTTGGCGAATGGAATAATCCATTACCTAAACCTGCAAAAGCTGCTCCGATGGCAAAAATCCAGATTGGATTATGGAGTCCACTAATGACGTAGAAAATCTGTCCAAAACTGATAATTGCTAAACCAACTAACGTAATTTTAAATGGATCGTGACGGTCAGCTAACGAACCTGACATTGGAGCAATAAACAATTGCACAACTGGGAATATCAACAAGAAAAAGCCACTGAATAGTGGACTGAAGCCACGTGCATTTTGTAGATAAAATGGTGCCAAAACATCGAAGAAGAAATCAACGATAAAGACCATGAAACAAGCTAACAATTGCATCGTAAACCATTTATTTTTAAATAACGCAACTGGTAGAATCGGTTCAGCTTGCTTGGACTCATAACGATAAAGAATAACTAACAGGATTAAACCGACAATCGTCAAACTGAGAATACGCCAATCAGCCCAGCCCCACTGTTGACTCAAGAGAATTCCGATAAACATACTGGTAAATCCGACTAATAATAAAACTGAACCAGCCAGGTCAAATCCATCATTGGCAAAGGTTTTATCCAATTTACTAGGTAAATATTTAACTAAAATATACGTTGCGATAAATCCTATTGGAACATTCAACCAGAAAATAATGTGCCATGGGAAAAAGTTCAATAAAATTCCACCCAAACTTGGTCCAATAATACCACCGAGTGAAACGAATGAACCCATCCACCCCAACGCTTGACCGCGACGATTGTCTGGAAAGACTTCTACAATAATCCCATTTGAAGTAGCCATCGTCATTGCGGCCCCAATTGCCTGCAGACTTCGTGACAAAATCAACGATAGCCAATTCACAGACAAGGCACACAGAGCTGAACTGATAACGAAAATCACTGTTCCTAATTTGAAAAATTTTATCTTGCCATACTTGTCACCTAATTTTCCAAATATCATCAGCGTACTGCTCATCACGATTAGATACATCGTCACGACCCAGTTAATCAAACTCATATTGGTACTCAATGCCTTACTCAAGACTGGTAGCGCCACGGTGACAATGCTACTATCTAGAGTAGACATGAATATCACAATGCCGATACCAAGCAAAATCATCGTTAAATTTTTATTCTCAACTTGTTTCATAATTCCCCTCGATACTATATATTAATATATATAGTTTAATACATAGTTTAGAATTGTAAAGGAGATTCTATATGGCACGTTCTAACACGCTACAATACATAATTCTAGGCTTACTGACGCGTAATCCATTAACCGGTTATGACATTAAGCAAACCTTCGACAAAGAAAAAGCAGAATTTTGGACAGCACCTTTCAGCCAAATATATCCCGAATTAAATCGAATGCTGAATAACGATTTAATCAGTCTCTTGCCTCCTACTGATATCAATACTCGTAAGAAAACTTACCAATTAACTGAGCATGGTCGCGATACTTTTGAGGAATGGTTGAAATTGCCACTATCTTCGCCTGAATCCACTTTAGATAACGACAACTTTATTCTGCGATTGCACTTTCTAGGAGATACGGATCCAACCTTTTTGAAGCAGTTATTAGCTTTACGAGTTAAAACACTCAATCTTGAAATTGCCCAATTAGAATTTGAATTAGCTGAGGTCGTCAATCATCCGGAACAGTACGGACGTGAACTCATTATCAAAAAAGAACTAACTAATAAGAAGTCCGATGTTAAGCTTTGGAAAAAAGAACTAAAATAATATTTTGGTCATTAAAATAGCGTTGCTAATCACGAAAGTGATTAACAACGCTATTATTTTTTTCTAAATTTTAACGATTCCAATTCCAATCAAACCAGGTCCGGTATGAACTCCCAAAGCAGGTCCAACTTGACCTAAGAATTCTTGCTTACCCTTAATTCCATTATCATGCAATAAATCCAGCATCTTTTGACCACCAGGTTCGTCAGCACCATGTCCAACTGCCAAAAGACAATCACTGCCATCACTCAAGAATTCCTGAGCAAAGTTCAACAACATCTTCTGACCTTTCTTCATACCACGTGCCTTAGCAGCAATCGTATATGAGCCATCGGTTTTACATGTAATAATTGGTGCCAATCTTAACATTCCACCAACTGCAGCGGCGGCAGCACTGATTCGTCCACCAGCACGCAAGTATTCCAATGTTGGAATGCAGAAGTAAACAACCGTTTTGGTAATCATTTCAGCAACTTTAGCTGTAACGTCAGCGAATTCTTTGCCATCGTCAATCATATTCTTGGCTCCAACAGCAATCAAACCTGCCGCTACAGCAACTTGCTTCGTATCAAAATAAGCTGAAGTGAATCTATCGTCATCATCAAGAAAGACTTTCAAGAAATTAAATGTTCCGCTCAAACTGGATGAAACCGAGATTGAGACAATGTGATCATATCCATCCGCAGCAATTTTATCGAGCGTCTCTTGAATCGACTCACCTGAAGGCAATGAAGTCTTAGGAATTTCAACTGGTAAATCTTGGTAAACTTTTTCAGCCGAAATTTCGACACGATCAAGGTATGTTCGGTCATGGTAAGCAATTTGCATTGGTAATTCATAAATACCAGGCTTTTCGAGATATTCTTTCGGTAAATCGCAACAGGAATCTACCAATACAGCAATCTTTTCCATTATAATTAACTCTTTTCGTCTAAATTATTCGTTTCAATCATTAATATTTTTTTCGTAATTAATTTCGTAGCAAAGGCCATCGTGACCATTTCCACCAACAAATAGGCTGATGATTGGTCTTTTTCGGAAAGCACTTGGCCTTCTTCACGATGATTGAGCATCTTCAATGCCAATTCCTGTTTGTCACAGAAAAAGTCATATGCTTTAGCAATACCGCCTTTTGATCTCGTCTGAACTTCAAGTCCCTCTTGAATGTCATTGATAGAAACAACTTGTTTCAAAAAAGTAATGGCAATCAAATAGGCTAAATGTTCACGAGTATACCGTTTCTTCTCAGGATGTGGCAACAAGCCATTTTTAACATAGTTATTAACCATTGAGGTTGTGACAACTGGACTATTCTCCAACCAAACTGGGCCAATATATTTATCAACTAGTGTTAATAATTGATCACGATACAAGTCCAATTCAGGTAGTTCCTCAAATCTTGGCAAGTGATAGTTTTCCATATTATCTAACCATGTTTGCAATTCATCCATAAGTAACCGCTCTCCTTTTGTAATTACCATTATAATTTATCATAGTTATTCTAACTATTCAATCTAGTTTCTAAAACTAGGTGTAAAAATATTATATATGTGTCTGCCGTTTCCAGAGCTGAGAGTATTCATTCTGCTGCGCGGCACGGCTCGAGCCAAAGGACGGTCTCGAACCTCGGTTGAAGCCTTTCCAAAAGGCGGAAAGTCTCCAACACGTCCGGTGGTGTAAGAGCTGAAGCTCTAACGCCACTTTCGCTGCAGATGAATACTCTCAGCTCTTCCAACTAATTTTTTATTTAGGATATTTAATCACCGAATACTTAAGATATGGTAAATTAAACCATCTGTTTTAATGGCGATGCTCATATCCAATTCAAATCTTTCAAATTTCAATAGATCAAAAGGTGTAAATTCGAACCCAACTTGAAGCTTTCAAAACCATAAAATTTCAAATAACGAATATTCTCTGTCCTGGAGACGGAAAGCAAAAAAAGCCCTGAATACTTTATTCAAGACTTTCCTTCAAATCATGTTCACGCCAACCCATCGCTATTACTAGCACAAGGCCCGCAGCTGTCAATAAAATAATATAACCAATATTACGGCCGAAATTGGTATCGCCTAAATACAAATCGCCTAGTAAAGTTGCCATCACGGCTACCCAGATTCCAACGCGTTGAACTCTTGTAAAGGCTGTCCCAGTTTGGCTCCGTCTTTCTCTCTTCGTAATATATGGTAATACAAAACCTAATCCAATTAAAACAATAATGGCTACAAAATTAATAACCAATTCATACCACCACATTGATGAACCGAATGGGACATCTTGTGGCCCTACGGCAGCGACTGTAGCTACTCCTGTGAGTAACAAACACCACCAACCGACAATTAATGATAATTTTTTATTTTTAATATAAACGTATCCCGAACTGAACTTGTCATCATGCCATCTGACTTTAATAAAGGACCAGAAGATCCAACAAGTTACACCGGGTGAAATAATTCCGTTCAAGTTTAGCAGCCAGTTGAAGATATCTTTCATGTTTGGCAACAAAATACCTAAGAACATGATAAAGGCACTCAAACCAACTGTTAATAAATACCCATTGATAGGTAATCCTGCGGAATTAGTTTTGCGCAAAAACTTTGGCATATATTTATTACCTGTATCAGAAATCAACATTCTCGTCATCGCATTTAACAAGACGGCCAACAAAGCAGCTAAGTAGAAAATTTCGGTAAAGGCAAAGAAATACATCAGCGTATTTCCCATATGGAATCGCTCGCCTAAAGCTTGGAACGCATAATAGGATCCGTTGATTTTCAAATCATCTGGCAAATGATAGGCGTTGAAAAAGACACCTAATGAGAATGATCCAAAAATCGTTAAGAATCCAGTCATTATAGACAACATAATCATGGCTTTAGGAAAGTCACGATTAGGATTACGCATCTTCGTTACAAATGGCGCAATTCTTTCAGCACCATTAATGGCAAAGATCAAAAATCCTAAAGTCGTCAGATAATGCAAATTAAATGTTGGTACAATCGTGTGGACGGTCAACGGCTTGGTCGCAATATGACCACCCATCGAAAGAGCTGTTACGGTCATCAAAACGAATAAGACCGTCATCCCAAACATGGCGATTCCACCAATAGTACTCAATATTTCAAGCGATCGCTCGAAACGGGATTGGATGATTATGAAAAAGATAAAGATCAACAATGTAAATAGTGCGAAATGACTGTTTGACATCTGTGTCTGTAGCTTAGCGTTACCGTTAACGACCCATCCCAATGCTACCGCGATAGTATTTGCGGTATCTACAACATAAGGAATCGAGGCAGCCCAATACGTCCAAGCTGCGAAATAGCCTAAGAACTCTCCACTAGTTTCTCTTACCCAAGATGTTAATCCACCACCGTCGTCATCGAACGTGGACCCCAACTGGCCCACCATCAACGAGTACGGAATAACATAAAGGAGAATCATAATGATCCAGGACGTTATAACGCCCATACCTTGGTTTTGGAAGTTGTAAGTCAGGTCATCGAACCCAACAACTGTCACAAAATCCATCAGGGCCAACACTGGCCAGCTGATATACTTCTTCTTTGTATCTAATTCTGTCATGGCGTTTTCCTCAAGTGAAAATAAATCATTCTTCCAAATTTATTCACCTAACGGTTACTTCAAATATACAATATTTAAAAATAAATAGTAGAAAAATGATTTAAAAATATCAAAAAAATTAAGCGCTTACTTCCCCGACATGACCGCAATCGCAAAGATTGACCTTTTGGTATACATTATGGAAAGTTAAGCAACTCGAAATATTTTACCATAAAAAAACTAGCTAGCATACAGAAATATTTTATGTAACCTTTTCTTGACGATACCATTAAAAAAAGAACGTGATAAAAGTTAATTTACCACGTTCTTTTTGAATTCTATTAAATTTAATTTATCAAATTATTCAGCTTGAAATATTCAACTACATATAAGTCAAACTAATATCCTAGCCGGAGGTGTTCAGTAATGCAGTCTGCAATGGAGGTGGCGTTATGGCTTTAGCCATTACACCACGGGACGAGTTTGGAGACTTACCGAACTTTAGTAAGTCTTCAAATCGAGGTTCGAGACCGCTCTTTGGCTCGGGCCGGTCCCCATAGCAGAACTACATTACTGATCACCTTCGGCGGCATACCTAAAAAAACAAATTATTTTTCAGCTAAATTATATTCTTTCCAGCCAAATGCAATTACAAGTGCAATTCCCAAAATACTTAACATAACAATTGAAACGATGTTGTGCTCGTAATTAGAACCACCCAAGTATAAATCACCAACAATTGTTAAGAACAATGCAGCTAAGATACCAGTCCATTGTAGACGTGTAAACGCTGAACCTGTTGTACTACGTGTCTCACGACGAGTAACGTATGGCAACAATGCCCCTAATCCAATCAAGACAATCAGAGATACAAAGTTAATAATTAATTCGTACCACCAAGTTGATCCACCAAAGGTAACATCTTGAGGTCCGATACCAAAAATTGTCGCTACGGCAGTGATAATTAAGCACCACCAACCAACTGACAATGCCAATTTATCATTTTTGATATAAACATAATCAGATGGGAACTTCTTACTATCTTGACGAATTTTAATAAATGCAAAGAAAATCCAGCAAGTAACACCTGGCGAAATGATTCCGTTCAAGTTTAATAGCCAGTTGAAAATATCATTCATACTTGGCAAGAAAATACCCAGTAACATGATGAATGCACTCAAACCACAAGTTAATAAGTAACCATTAACTGGCAATCCATTACCATTGGTTTTACGCAAAACTTTTGGCATATATTTAGCACCAGTATCTGAAATCAACATTCTTGTCATCGCATCCAACAAGACTGCCAACAACGCTGCTAAATAGAAAACTTCTGTCCAAGCAAAGATATACATTAACAAATTACCTAGATGATATTGTTCACCCAAGGCTTGGAATGCATAGTATGAACCATTCATTTTCAAATCATTTGGTAAATGATAAGCGTCAAAGAATACACCCAATGAGAATGATCCAAAGATAGTTAAAAAGGCCGTCATAACGGCTAACATAATCATAGCTTTAGGAAATTCACGTTTTGGATGGCGCATTTTCGTAACGAACGGTGCAATCAATTCAGCACCATTAACGGCATAAATCAATAAACCGATAGTTGTTAAATAATGTAAATCAAATTTCGGAACAATTGTATGAATATTCATTGGTTGCGTTGCGATGTGACCGCCCATTGATAAAGCAGTGAATGTCATCAGAACGAATAATACGGTCATTCCGAACATCGCAATTCCACCAATCGTACTCAATACTTCCAGTGAACGTTTGAAACGAGACTGAACAAAAATAAAGACGATAAAAGTTATTAAAGTCCAAAAGGCAAACCAGCCGTTCGACATATGGCTTTGTAAATGAGCATTACCATAATAAGCCCAGCCTAAACCAACAACAATTGAGTTGGCTGTATCAACAACGTAAGGAATTGACGCTGCCCAGTAAGTCCACGCAGTAAAATATCCTAAAAACTCCCCACTAGTTCCGCGGACCCATGAAGTCAGCCCACCACCTTCGTGATTGAAAACTGATCCTAATTGACCAACCATTAATGAATATGGGATAACATATAAAAATAGCATGATAATCCATGAAGTAATAACACCCATACCTTGGTTTTGAAAGTTATACGTTAAATCATCAAAACCGATTACGGTAACAAAATCCATTAAGGCAAGAATTGGCCAACTAATATAGCTCTTTTTTGGTTCCAAATCTTCCATAAATAATCTCCCCGATAAAATATTTATATATAAAACACAAGTTTATATTTTACAACTTATTAAATTACAACAATAGGGATGAAAACACTTACTTCTGATTTTATTTGCCGTCTCCAGAGCTGAGAGCGAGTATTCGCCTGCTATGCGGACCGGTCCGAACCTGGGGTGCGGTCTCGTACCTCGGTTTGAAGCCTTACCAAAGTTCGGAAAGTCTCCAAACTCGCCCGGTGGTGTAACGGCTAAAGCCGTAACGCCACACCCACAGCATGTGATACTCGCTCTCAGCTCTTCCGACTAATCTGTCTTTTACCATTTGTTAAATGATACTGACTATATATAATGACAACCAATATCAAAAATTGCTTTAAGCACTAAACAAGCAGGACATAAATTTGGAACTGGTCATTATTCCATTTAGAACCCAAGTTAATTCGAAAACAAAGAAATTAAAGCAATACCATAAGCGGAGGTCGTCAGTAATATAGTCCAGCTGTGAAGGTGGCGTTACGGCTTTAGCCGTTACACCACAGGACGAATTTTGAGATTCGCGCACTTTGCGAAGCTCAAAATCGAGGGTCGAGACCGCTCTCTGGCTCGAGCCAGTCCCATAACAGGACTATATTACTGACGACCGGAGCGGACCAAATAAAAAAGGCATCTCAATTATGAGATACCCGCTTTCAAAATCTATTCATTTACTTCATCGTTATCTAATTCTTCAATTCCTAATGTAACGTTCTTCTTAGAGTTTTCTACAGCATCAATTCCGACTAAAGCTACCATATCAACTGTAATACTGTGATACTTCTCGCTTGCATCAACTTTATCATCACTTGTTACCATGGTTGTTGGACGGATGACAACTGTTCTGAAACTGCGTTTGTTCAAGTTATCTTCAGCATCACGTTTGGTTTGGATATAACGCTTGTTAGCTCCAGGAATGTCTTCGGCTGAAATATAAACGAAGACGGGAACTTTATTTGCTTCAGCAGCGTCCGCAATATTCAAAGCACTTTGATAATTAACTTTTTCGAAAGTTAAATTCTCGTTTGGTTGTTCCTTATATTCACCAATTGTATCTACTACAACGTCAGCGTCTTTCAAATTTTCACTCCAGAATCCCTTTGACAAAGCATTGCCGATTTTCCAATCAACTTGTTTGTGCCATGCATCATTGCCTAGTGGCTCACCTGTTCTGGAAACGCTAGTTACTGAATCTCCATTTTCGATAAATGCCTTGGCAAACTCACTACCAACAAATCCATTTGCACCAAAGATTACTACTTTTTTTGCCATAATTACTATTTCTCCCTTATTCTAAGTTCTATTCGAAATCGGAAAATGCTTCGTCAATTGCATGATAGTCGGTATTTCCTAGATCCACGTTTAATGCGTTAACATTTTGTTCAACTTGTGCTGGTTTTCTAGCTCCTGGTATAACGATCGAAATATCAGGGTTCTTCATGTACCAAGCCAAGATAACTTGTGCAACGGTAGCATCGTACTTTTTAGCCAACTTGCGAACTTGGTCAATCGCTGCCAACACTTGATTGAATTGTGCCGGTGTATACTGACTAAATTTTTTAGCATCAGCCGCACTGTACTTTCCCGTCAACAAACCTGATGCTAATGGGAAATATGGTACAAATGAAATATTATTTTGACGCAAGTATGGGAACAATTCCTTTTCTGCATCCCGATGTAGCAGACTGTAATTATCCTCAACGATGTCGACCAAACCATCCTTATTAGCTTCCTTAATTTGAGCCAATGAGAAATTCGAAACACCAATGGCCTTGATTTTGCCAGCTTGCTTAAGTTCATTCAAAGCAGCGACAGCCTCATTCTTTGGTGTTTGTTCATCTGGAAAATGAATGTAAAAGATATCAATATAATCTGTCTTGAGACGTTTTAAAGCCTCATCAACAGCATTCTTTAAAAATTTTGGATCATTATTATTCTTTAAATCATTGTTTGCATCTTGAGCAGCCTTAGTGGCAATCACTAACTTACTCCGATCATAGTTTTGAATCACATCACCAATAATCTCTTCGGAACGCCCCAAGCCATACATGTAAGCCGTATCCAAAGTCGTAATGCCACTCTCAATTGCTTCTTTAACGACTGCATAACCGTCCTCATCTTTCAAATTCGGGAAGAGATTATGTCCTCCAACCTTGTTAGTACCAAGGCCGATTTTCTTACTTGTCACATCTGTGTTACCAATTCTAATCAAATTCTCCATTAGCAACGCACCTCCTCATTACAATCGGGTTGTTTTGAAACCGTTACCTTTATAATAGCTCAATGAAAACAAAAAAAATAAGATTATGCATAATTAGCATAATCTTATTTTTATATTTTAGTCTTCAGAAGGTAATTCGCGACTTTCACGTTTCTCCTCCAAGGAGTTACGAACAGCCTCTTCCGTAGCTTTACGGCGTTTAGCAAGTTCGCTATTTTCAATTTTATCTTTAACAACTTCCAATTCGTCAACTTGTGGATGTGCTTCAGGATTATTACGTCTGAAGATAGCCATAACTCCGTAAGCAATCTTTTCGCCCATAAGTGTGATCAATGAACCAAGTAAGATTACGACAATACCGAAAATAGTATTGGCATTCATCGATTCACCAAGAACGAACAAAGCTAGAACGGGAGCCAAAGCTGGTTTAACGAGGAAAATCAATGATGCTTGTAGAATACCAACTTTTTCCATTGATACGAAGTACAAACCGAAAGCCACACCAGTGACAAGTACGGAAATGTAAAGAATCAATGGCAATGTTTGAAGACTGATACCTTGGAAATATGGAATTCTAGCAAATTCTGAAAAGCCACTAGGAATAGCGTTAGCAACTGCTGGAATATGAGTAATACCCATTAAAATACCAAGCTCTGTAGCACCAAACAAGAAAGCTAAACAAGTCATTGAAAGACCGTTCAAGCCTAACTTGCCGCCATAGACACGTGACATAACTCCATAAATACCAAAGATAATTGATGACAAAAGACCTAAGACGATCCCCATTGCCCCGGAAAGGTGGAATGGATTGATGATAATCAAGAGACCAACTAATGTTAGGATCAAAGCCAAGACGTTAGTTCTGGATAATTTTTCTTTTAGGAACACGAAGCCAATGATCAAACCGAAAATTGGGTTGGCACTCAACATGATGGCAATGACAGAAGCTTTAGTCATTCCAATTGATAGTTGATAAAGTGTCATACTCAAAACTACGATAACAAATCCAGTTAGAGCAATTTTTCCCCAACCTGATCTGTTGATTCGAACATTATTCTTCTTTAGGTAAAGAATAGTAAATGGTAACAAAGCCAATCCACCAATCAAGAATCTAATGAAATTCAATTCGATTGGATTAAATTGTCCTCCAGCAATCTTCAACGCAATTTCCATTGAGCTGAACAAGAATGTTGGTATCAATATGTATAGAAAACCCTTTAAATTCAAAACTTAATGTCATCCCCATTTTTTGTAAGTGAATATCTTCAGTGTACTCTCATTTTTGGGTCGCAAAAAATGTAAGTGTTTCCATGTCTTAAATTATTCCGTCTCCGGAGTTGAGAGCGAGTATTTCGCCTGCTGTGCGGACTGGCCTGAGCCAAAGTACGGTCTCAGACCTCGGTTTGAAGCCTTACCAAAGACCGGTAAGTCTCCAAACTCGCCCGGTGGTGTAACGGCTAAAGCCGTAACGCCACTTTCACTGCACGTGAATACTCGCTCTCAGCTCCTCCGACTAATTTATCTTTTTAATTAATAATAATAAGAATATTTAAGAATCATTTTCGTATATAAATAGACTACAGTTTATCCTATTATGGAAAAACTGTAGTCTATTCAATATTACTTACTTATTAATTGTTGCTTTACTATAATCTTTGCCGACTGTTAAATCGTATTGGACTAGTTTGTAATCATGCAACAATTTCTTCTGTGATTCTGTTAAATCCTTTGTTGAAACTTGCTTACTATTGGAATCCACATAGAGATTCTCATTCTCTCCAACACTGTTTTTCGCCATTGCTGGTATCTTCTCTTGAACCTTTGTTAATAGAGCATAGTAAGGTGTTACTTGTTGATTCATCTGTTTCAACGCCAACGGAATGAAACCGTTTGGATCGGTTATTTTGGTTGAATCAGTTAACTTCTTGGTTCCATAATTATGGTCAATCGCATATTTATTACTATATATAAAGTAATCTGTTTCGTGCTGAATGACGTTATAATCATTCATTGAATTCTTAGCGTACAAGCCTGGCAAGTGGTCGCCGTACCAAACAACAGTAATTGGTTTCTTGATTGTATCTAACTTATCCAAGAAATCTTGGGTTGAATTATCAGTAAAATTAATACTTTTAGCATAATTTCCTACTTGCAGTGGAATCTCAGCACCTTTACCATTCGTTACGGTAAATTGATTATTGTCATACATAACGTTATAAGGCATGTGATTTTGCATCGTGACCAAACTTATAAATTGACCCCCTTTATTTTGATTAACTTGCCACAAAGTATTTTTGTAAGAGGCTTCATCGCTGACATAAGGATTATTGCCGATTGTATCGGTATATTTGAGTGCTAGTTTTCCTTTAGAATCAATATTGCGAAAACTTTGGAAACCAAATTTTGGATATACCGTCTGACGGTCGTAAAAGTTTCCGTGGAATGGGTGAATGGCCGCCGACTTCTTGAAACTATTGACGATATTGACTGGGTGATCTTGTTTCGTAACCAGCTGCGTATATGGAGATTGTAACGATTTCGAAAATTGATTGTATGCCAAGCCGGTGAAAGTCATGTATTCCATATTGGCAGTTCCCCCGCCATAACCCGAACTGAGCATCAATCCAGAAGTATTTTCCTTTTTGATATTCATAATCTTGGGTGCAGCTTCTGAACTAATTTTAATATTTGGTACTCGACTTGGATCAGCAAAACTTTCACTCAAAACAAAGATCAATGTTTGGTCGCTCAAATTATTATTGGGACGATCTTGATTAATATTATCAGCAACATTTTGATATTTAGTAACAAGATTTTTCATAGCTGTCTTATTATAGCCACTTGGTTGATCCATAATATCGACATGCATATTGCCTAAAAAGGTTAACAGCGGTCCATTAGTTGTGGCCGTCATACTGATATTTGGCGTGAAATTAGAGTAGCCAGCTTTCGTCATCAACTTATTAATGGTTGAGCCCTCTTTATTAACGTTATAAAAGACACCAATACTTGAAATTGCCAAAACCACTAGGACAACTCTTGTAACGATGTTAAAACGCCATAACTTATTCGAGAAAATCTTCTCCAAAATTACACAAGCTGTAACGACCAGTAAAATGACGGAAACGACAATCAAAACCACTTTGCCACTGATCATTGAGAGCATTTCTTTAGCGTTGGACAGAAATCCCAAATCACTTGGTAACACTGGCTCTGAGCGGTACATAACTTTTAATTTATTTGCCACAATATAAATCGCAAAGAATACGTAAAATACGGCAGTCGCATAGAAAAAGCGATTAAACAATCCGTACACACCTAAATACAGTAACGTTAAAATCAAGGCCGTTATTAAATATGGAACGACATTTGTTTTGAACAAAATACCGTTAGTCATTTCGAAGATTCCAGTCTGCGAATAGTTCAGTAGATAACCGACAATAAACGCCGATAGAATAATAAAGAATATTTGCAGACAATGTAAGAAGATATTAGATTTATTTTTATGCATAATAAAAACACCCTTATTTATTAATTCAATAACTTATATAGTAACCCATTTTCAACGGTACTCTAAAATTAATGTAATAAAAAAATGTGAATTCCAATAAATGAAATTCACATTTTTAATATGTTGATGATGTTTTCTTCTAGAATACGATAATTATGTATACTAAAACTTCTTGATTAAGAAACACATTTAGCTGGAGGTTGGCAGTGATTTTTACCTGCTGTGAAAGTGGCGTTAGAGCTTTAGCTCTTACACCACAGGACGACTTTGGAGACTTGCCGGTTTTGCAAGGCTTCAAATCGAGGGTCGAGACCGCACTTTGGCTCGAGCCGGTCCTCATAGCTGGTAAAAAATCACTGCCAACCGGAAGCAACCTACTTGTTGATAGTGGCCTTTGAATAATTCTTGCCGGCTGTTAAATCATATTGAACCAATTCATAATCACGAATCAATTTCTTTTGCTTAGCCGTCATATCCTTCGTAGTTACTTCCTTACTATCCTTGTTGACGTACAATGAATTGCTACCCTCGGCAACGTTTTTAGCCATCGCAGGTACTTCTTCTTGTACTTTAGTCAATAAAGCATAATAAGGTGTGACTTTTTGATTCATTTGTTTCAATGCTAATGGAATAAACCCGTTCGGATCAGTTACTTCAGTCGCATCAGTTAGTTTAGTTGTTCCGTAATTGTGGTCTCGAGCATACTTATTACTGTAAATAAAATAGTCCGTCTCATGTTCAGGAACATTGTATTCATACATATTGTCATTATCGTAAATACCTGGCAAATGATCGCCGTACCAGACAATCGTAATTGGCTTTTTAATATTGTCCAGTTTAGCCAAAAAATCTTTGGTTTCGGTATCGGTGATGCTGACGCCTTTAGCATAATTATTAACTTGATCACGCGTCTTATCCAGCACACCTGAGCCAGTATTCTTAAAGTCATTTTTTGCATATTGGTTCAAATATGGCATGTGATTTTGCATCGTTATCAAATTGATAAATTGACCGCCACTTGTTTGATTGATTTGCCAAAGCGCATCTTTGTAGGCTGAATCATCACTAATATATTCCATTCCCGGAATTGTGTTGGTGTATTTAAGTGCTAAATCCCCTTTAGTATCAAGGTTTCTAAAGGATTGGATTCCAAAACTTCTATAGACTGAATTTCTATTATAAAAGTTACCGTGATAAGGATGAATAGCCGCAGAAGTCTTAAAGTTATTAGAAATATTGATAGGATCATCTTGTTTGTTAACAACTTGTGTATAAGGCGATTGCAAGGTATCGGAAAATTGATTCATCGCCAAACCGGTCAAAGCCATGTACTCCATGTTGGCAGTCCCACCGCCGTAGCCAGAACTCATCATCAATCCTGAAGTTGTATTGTCCTTGATGTTTCTAATATTAGGCATTGGATCTTGATTCATCTTAATATTAGGCACACGATTTGGGTCAGAGAAACTTTCACTTAACACAAAAATTAATGTTTGCTTGCTCAAATTGTTGTTATCACGGTCTTTATTGATACTCTTAGCTTCTCTGCGATATTCCTTAACAATATCTTCCATCGCTTGTTTGTTGTAACCTTTCGGTTTATCCATAATATCGACGTGAATATTGCCCAAAAACGTCAGCATTGGACCATTAGTATTAGCTGATTTATTAATATTTGAGTCCAAATTTGTGTAACCCGTTGCAGCTAAGATTTTATAAGTTGCTGAATTAGTATCACTGGCTGTATAAAATATCCCGATACTGAAAGCAGTCAACGCAATAAAGATCAGTCTTGTAACGGGTCTAAAACGCATTGTTAACTTTCCAAAATGACGTTCTAACAAGATAAACAAGCCAACTGCCACGATAAATACGACAATCATCGCAACAATTAGCTTCGCCGTTACCATTGACATCAAACTCTTGATGTTCTTCAATAGTAAGAGATCACTTGGCAAAACGGGTTCGGAACGATAAGTAACTTTCAAACGATCGGCCACAGCGTAAATCAAAAAGAAGATAAAGTAGAACGCTGAAGCATAGAAAAATCGATTGAATAATCCATATAACCCCAAATAAATTATAAATAAAATCAAGACGGTTAATAAATACGTATTCAAATTACTTAACAGTACGATTGACATTGTAAATAGAAAATCATTAGTTTGAGCGTAGTTTAAAACAATCCCCACAGCGAAAGACGATGCTATCATAAATAGTATCTGCAAAATTCCTAAGACATTAATTTTTTTATGCATTAAATAAAACATCCTCATCTTATAATCATAATATGTATTTTAAACCATTTATTTTTAATATCTAGGGAAATATTATAACGACCATCAAATAATAGCAACATTGGTTGGCGTTATATTGAGTTTATTGCCGTTTTCCGTTTCCAGAGCTTAGAATATTCATCTGCTGATCGAGTAGGAGGTATCTCACGATACCGACCTCTCACACCACCGTACGTACGGTTCCGTATACGGCGGTTCATTAATTTAAGCATTTTGCAAAGACTGGAGTCTTTTGGTCATGTCTATTAGGCCAAAAGATTCTAGCTTTTTCTTGCTTAGGGCGTGTTGCACCACACTGCTGTGCGCTGTTCGCCAGTATCCTTTACTGGAGTTTGCACAGATAAACGCTTGACGCCGTGTCACGCCTAATTTAACCAACTTCCTATACTTTGCTTTGGGTCTTTTCCATGACTTCCAAATATATTGTCTAATACGTGCTCGCAACCAAGAATCAAGTTTTCTGATAAAATCCTTCATCGCACCAATTCCATAGTAATTGAGCCATCCAACCATCTTTTGTCTTATTTCTTTCAGGATAACTTCAAGCTTTCGACCTCGATTCCTCTTTGTGAGTTTTCTTAGCGATTGCTTGACCCTCTTTTCGGCTTGATAGCTCGGGCGTAAACATACGCCCTTGTTGGTAAAGCCTAAAGAGAATCCTAAAAACTTTGACTTTGTTGGCACTGTAATTTTGGTCTTTTCTTGGTTTAAAGTTAGCTTTAAACCACTTTCTAGGAACCTTGAAATACTATTCAGGACTCTTCTTCCTGCTCGTTTACTTTTGACATAAATATTACAGTCATCAGCGTAGCGGACGAATTTATGACCACGGGTGGTCAATAACTTGTCCAGCTCATTTAAATATATGTTGGCCAAGAGTGGAGAAAGGTTACCGCCTTGAGGCGTACCTTTTTCCATTTCTTGAAATAGTTTTCCATCCATTACGCCACTGGTTAGGAACTTACGAATTAGATTTAACAACCATTCATCATCAGTATATTGCTTGATGAACTTGATAAGTAAATCATGGTTCACCGTGTCGAAGTAAGACTTTAGGTCAAGGTCTATCACAACGTGATAGCCTTGCTTGTAAAAACTCACAACCTGTTTTACTGCGTCATGGGCACTTCGATTTGGTCTAAATCCAAAGCTGTTGTTAGAGAAGATTTTCTCAAAGATAGGGCTCATAACCTGCGCCACTGCTTGTTGTACCACACGGTCGAAGACTGTTGGTATACCAAGCTTACGCATAGTCCCATTTGGCTTAGGTATTTCTACCCTTTTGACGGGGCTAGGTTTATAAGTTGAATCACTTAAGGACTTAAGTAGTGCTTCCTTGTTCTTACGAATATAGTCGAACAAGTCATAGACAGTCATTCCATCTATGCCAGCTCCACCCTTGTTTTCCTTGACTCGCTTATAGGCTCTATTGAGATTATTTTCATCTAAAACTAGTTGCTTAAATGAAATGCCATTCTTATTCGTATTTTCGCCAGAAGCGGCGCTACGTACCATCATTTGTTCACATATGTGAGCATTAAAATGGTCGAATTTACATTCTATTTTCTGCGATTGTCGCATCGCTTCCACCTCCAATATCGAAAAGAATTATTAATGTTCAGTCCTTCGTCGCAAAGCGACTACTATGACCTCTGCTGACTTCTGCATCGTTCAGTTAGACATCACGGCCTAATTTGTCTGTAGGACTCATTTCGAGTCCTTGCCAGACATTCGATACAGACCTCCCTGGGTAAGAACGTTAACTTTCGTACCATGTAGCTGTTGGCTCTACTTGATTTGCCCTTGCAGTAGTGATCGGATTTGAATTCCGCGGCACCCTTATCCTGCAAATCCAGCCTTATAGCCACTTCTTGTACATCAGCTCGGTACTTTGCCTTGGACTTCCTTCAGATTCCACCTCACGATGGACACCCTTGTCCTAAGCTAGTGATTCCGACTACTACGGTTCACAGAGGACTTTCACCTCTAAGTTAACGCCCATGCCAGGCGCACCGCGGTACGGTCCGAGCCAAAGTACGGTCTCGTACCTCGGTTGAAGCCTTGCAAACCCGGCAAGCCTCCAACACGCCCGGTGGTGTAATGGTTAAAGCCATAACGCCACTTTCGCGGCATATGAATATTCTAAGCTCTTCCAACTAATTCAATTTTTAAAATAAATAATAAAGTACAACTATAATTGTTGCGAAAACAGTTATGGTTGTACTTTTTTAACTTTCATTCAGTTATATATATTCGCATAGATTATATTTCAGTATATAAAATTAGCTGAGAACAAAAACAATTGAATACTTTTAGATTCAATTAATATGGATTAACTAGTCGGAGGAACTGGGAAATATTTCCCAGCTCTGTAGACAGAATATTTACTGATACTACACGTTAATGTAAATCTTTTATCCTTTAATATTCTTGGCATAAAGCTGCGGTACTTCATCTAAAAACTTTTCTCTTTTTTCGTCTGTTGTTACATTGGCTTCACCAAAATGTATCCAGTTAACCGTCTTTGGATCAATTCCTAAATCGGCTAAGGTTCTATTAATGAAAACATCTTTGATTGGATTGCCACAATTCTTTTCTAAATATGACTCGGGCACGGTTGATGTCGTTATAACGGTAACCCGCTTAATGTACGTTAATAAGCCTTTCCAACCATTATCTTCGTTATAGGCAAAGCCTTTTAACATCGTTTTATCTAAAAATCCCTTTAGCATTGCGGGTGTACCTTGCCACCAAATTGGGAAAATAAAAATCAACTCATCAGAGGCCGCAATTCTGCGTTGATACCTTCTAACTAATTCGTCATCTGTTTTGCCCTGACTGTAAAGCTTTAATTCTGCATCGGTCAAAGTTGGATTGAAGTTGTCGGCATAAGGATTGATTATTTCAAACTCTTCATCATTTTTTGAAAAAGAATTCGACAATCTATTTAAAATCTCATGGTTAAAGCTACCCGCATATGGATGAGTATAAATAATTGTTTTCATATTCAAAATCTCCTTGTCACTTCTTGCATACAGTATATTATCTTTTGAGCGGTTACCGGATTCAATAAAGGGTGATTTTTATATTCTAATTTGACTTTGGTATATCATTTCTTCCGACTAATTTAATTTTGCACAGTAAAAAAGTCGAGTTCTTCCAAGATAAATTGGAATTACTCGACTTATAAAGTTATTAGCCATAAGCGGCTTCTTTAGTTATCGCTGAACTTTCCAGAGATAGACATTGTTGGTTGAATATTGATAAATGCATCTGGATCGACGTTCATAATAATTTTCTTTGCAAAGAATAGCTGATACTTTGTTAAAACAGTTGTAATTGATCCGATTTCTTCGCCAGAATAAGCACCACGTAAGTGATAATCCAACGTTAATCCACGATTTAACGACTTTAATAATTCTTTTGAAATATCATCGACTTTGTGTGAATAGATCGTAACGGTAATTTTTTGTTGTTGAATATACATTTTATCAATCACTACATTTGTAATGTAAATTGAAATAATTGTATACAAAGCTAATTCCCAACCAAAAGCAAAACCAGCGATTGTAATAATGATTGCATTAATAGCAAAACTAACTTGACCAACTGAACGACCGGTACTCTTTTGAACAATCAAGGCGATAATATCGGTCCCACCTGTTGAGAATCCGTAACGGAAACACAGTCCAATCCCTGCTCCAGAAAGGATTCCACCAAAGACTGCTGATAAAAGTGGATCTTTTGTTAATGGATATAGTGGAACAATCAAGATGAAGAGTGATGCTGAAACAACGGATATTATTGATAAAATCGTAAACTTTCTACCTAATTTGAACCATGCCAACAATATAAGTGGCAAATTCAACAATGCATACCACAGATAAACTGGTGTATCCATATGAGCAAATTCATTTAACAAGTTGACAATCAACTGTGATGCACCAGTAACACCACTGGTATAAAGCTTGGCCGGCTGTAGAAGTAATTGAATACCTAAAGCCGAGGTTATTCCATAAAATAAAGCTGCTAAAATACTTTTATAATAGTTCTTCACAAATGTCATGAAATCCCCTCCCACATCTATTTAGATTTGATTACACATCACCTGAATTATAGCAAACAAGGCACCTGAAAAAATACCTTAAGCAGATTATTGTTGATAAGTTTTTTTGCACTCTATAATTAGTCTAAATATTCCGTCTCCAGAGCTGGGAAATATTCTCAAGCTGTGCGGAACGGTCCGAGCCAAAGAGCGGTCTCGAACCTCGGTTTGAAGCCTTGACAAAGTTCGTCAAGTCTCCAAACACGTCCGGTGGTATAAGAACGGGAGGAATCTCCCGTTCTTATACCACTACCACGGCACACAAATATTTCCCAGCTCTTCCGACTAGTCAGTCAGTAATAATTGAAGGTTACATTATACAAATTTTCTAACTCAAGAAAATTCCACGCTCTCATCATTTATAATAGAGATAGTTAAAGATTGAAGGACGAAAATCACACATAAATACTGTTGCTACAGTTATAGTAACGATTTATTAAGTAATACAAAATCATTATTTGATTATCATTCACAAAGATAAATGAGTTGGAAGAGCTGAGAGTATTCATCTGCAGCGAAAGTGGCGTTAGAGCTTTAGCTCTTACGCCACCGGACGTGTTGGAGACTTTCCGTATTTTGGAAAGGCTTCAACCGAGGTTCGAGACCGCACTTTGGCTCGAGCCGTGCCGCGCAGCAGAATGAATACTCTCAACTCTGGAAACGGTATACTTCAATAATCTTTCAAACTTTGAATATTCCAATGGAGGTCATATACAATGCAAAAAATCGGATTTATTGGTACTGGTGTTATGGGTAGCGGTATTATTAATAATCTGCTCAAGGCCCATTATGATGTTGATATTTATACTCGAACGAAGTCTCGGGCTGAACCTTTGATCAATGAAGGTGCCAAATGGTTTGCTAATCCTAAGGACGTTGCCGAAAATGCTGACATTATTTTTTCAATGGTCGGTTTTCCCAAGGACGTTGAAGATGTTTACTTCAAGGACAATGGTATCATCGCTGGCCTAAGTGAGGGCAAAATTGTCGTTGATATGACAACAAGTACACCTACCTTGGCTAAAAAAATCGGTGAGAAAGCTCAATCCATTGGCGTTGAATGTATTGACGCTCCTGTTTCTGGTGGCGATGTCGGTGCTCGTGATGGAAAATTAACTATCATGGTTGGTGGTTCCAAAAAGGCTTTCGAAACACTTCAACCAATCTTCAATATTATTGGTAAAACTAATCACTACTTCGGTTCTTACGGTGCCGGTCAACATGCGAAAATGGCTAACCAGATTATGATTGCTGGAACTATGACTGGTTTAACTGAAATGTTTGTTTATGCTAAAGCCGCTGGACTTGATCTTTCAGCAGTCTTAGAAACTGTTGAAGGCGGCGGTGGCGACAACTGGAGTTTGGAAAATTATGGTCCCAGAATTCTAAATAATGATTTCAAACCGGGATTTTATTCCAAACATTTCTTGAAGGACTTGCGTATTGCGCTCGATGAAAGTGAAAAAATGGGTCTTGACCTTCCATCAACTAAACAAGCTAAGAAACTTTACGAAACATTAGTCGATGAACAAAAACTCGGTGATGATGGTACTCAAGCATTAATTAAATTATGGTGGTAAAAAAAACTGGTAATCACAATTCGTGGTTATCAGCTTTTTTTGTCTAAATTCAATAATCGATTCATTAGTTCTAAATGATGCATCAATGATAACTTTTTGACCATCCCTAGACCGGGAAATTTATCGTGATTACCGTACTCCAATAATTCTGCCAAAGCTGGCGTCGCGTTCAATCCTTTAATATTCTCTGAACACCAAGCAATCATCTTTCGTAACGCTTCGAAAAACTTATCCTTTTGACCACTCATTTTCTCATTACTATCCGAAACAAAATGGTGGATTCGCAACGTGCCATCTTTGGTGACATAAATTAAATGCAACGCAATGGCGCGTGACGGCATACCCTTATCAAAATAAACGTGTCCAACCATCGAGTAATCACCGAATCCATTATAATTTCCAATTTGATGGTACCAATCGGCCGGTTCGAAGAACTCATCATCTAAGTCGGCATAATCTTCCACATGACGAACGAACGTCAACGGATCAGTCAACGACGCTGCCTGCTGTCCAACTATCTTATGAATCCGCGCTACGTCTGGTATCAACACCTTATCCACAGCTTTCAAAACAGGTGTACCTTTATATGCTTTCAACAGTTCATAATTCTTAGCTATCAACAATGATTGTTGGTTTTTCCCAGTTTTAACAAAATCACTGCTGAAATCAGCTGCCAAAATGGCACTCGGATAATAAAAATCCAAGTTATTAACATCTGGCAGTGGATAAAGTTTCGTATCGTTTAATCCATACACACTAACTTGGGGATTAGCTATCACGCTAAATGGCTGCTCATGGTCAATGAACGTCTGGACCGTCTGCTGCAATTCCTTGGAATCACGGACTGGCTCAATAATCGGCACAATTTTGGAACTCAATTGCTTCTGTTCGCATAATTCCTTTAGAGCCAGTAAATCATACATTCGACCGCGAAAATATGGAAAATAAATCATATCTTATCCTCCAAATTTGGCTGTTGTAATTGCTGCAATTGCATTTTCAACTCTTGATACTCCGCATTTCTAGCATCAAGTTCTTCTTGTAACGCCGTTACGGCATCATCTTGTAAATCGTCCACAAAACGGTCATAAATATTATGATCTGGCGTATAGACATCATAGCCTGCTTTGGCACGCTTCTTTAATTCTTTAAATAATTGGTCATCACTATAAAGTTGCAAGCCCTTTTCAACCCGCTTGGCTTTATCGACTTCACGGAATAACGACGCTACAAAGTGACTAGTCAATTGCTTTTCATCAACTTGTAAATCTTGATATTGTGCTTTCTTAGCAACTGTTAAAAAGCCTGGGGCCCGTAACGTTTGAGGTGACGCCTCCATAGCTTTCTTATCAAACGCCCGATAAATTAAAACGCCGATATGACTGGGAATCTCATCTTCAACTTCATCGTATAATTTCTGTGGTAAAACAAAGTAATTATAATTTCCAATAAATGACAGCTTAGCTTTGGAATGGAAATCGGACTTAGTAACCTTCAGTTCATAACAACGCCATTCAATCTGATTATCAGCCAACTGTTGATAACTCAAAGTGTCGACAATTCCCTTTTTATCAGGCATGGAAACTTCTTCGACCACATATGAACCTTGCTCAAAGCAATACTGATAGAGCGTACTTTCTAGCTCTTTCGTTAACTTAGTTTTCATCTTGTCTTCCCCTCCAAAAGTTATGCACATCAGCATCTAATTGTGGCAATGAACTAACCCTGCGGTAATTTCGCCAGTGCTGTGGAAAAAGTTGGGTATATCTGGCACTGCCGAACCGTTGGTCCAATAATAAAATTATCCCGGCATCATGACTACTCCGAATCAAGCGACCTGCTGCCTGTAAAACATTATTAAATCCGGGCATTTGATAAGCATATTCAAATCCACGACCATTTTCGGCATCATAATAATCACGAATCAAGTTATTCTCAGCACTCAATCCGGGCAAACCAACGCTGACAACTGCTACACCAATTAGCCGGTCACCCCGCAAATCAATTCCTTCAGAGAAAATTCCTCCGAGCACACAAAAGGCGACCAACGTATGATCCGGGTTTTCCGTAAATTGATCTAGAAACTCTTGTCGTGCTTGATTTTCCATCTCACCTTGTTGAGCAATCACATCTACCTCGGGGTGAGCAATTTCAAAGGCATCCTTAACTTGTTTCAAATAGCTATATGACGGGAAAAAGCACAGATAATTGCCGGTTTTACTAGTAATCATCGTATTCAAACTTTGCACAATGCTGTCCTGACTAAATTGTCTTTGTCGATATGTCGTCTGTATATATTGCGTTATTAAAATTTCTTGGTTTTGCACAGGAAACGGCGATGGCAGTTGATAAGCCAAACTATTATCGATTCCCCCTAAAACACTGCGATAGTAGTCCATTGGCGACAATGTAGCGGAGAACAACACTGCACCCAAACCGAGATTCAGCGACTCATTAATAAAGTGGCTCGGATCAAGACAGAGCTCTTTTACAACCAAATTCTTGCCATCCAAAACGATTCTAGTTTTATAACTGTCATCAAATAGTGCACCGATTTTTACAAATGTCAGTGAATTGAAGAAATAGTCTTTCGTATCATCTAAAAAGTCTGACGGCTTTTGTTCAGCCATCCAATCACCCATGAAATCATTGAATTTACCCAAAGTATTAATCAATTTCTCTGGAGCGTCTGAGGTGATCTTCTCCTCCTGGTCATCTTCCTTCAAAACTTTTTTCATCTGTGTAAAAACTCGGCGAACTTTTTTCAATTGTTTCTGAAAATCTTCACTCGCTTTAGTATCAATAGCCCTAGCTTCCTTCAACAATTTAGCAATCGGAGCTTCAGGGATTTCGGCCGAATACATATCTCGAGAGCGGCTGACCAAATTGTGGACTTCATCAATCAGGAAGAAATTATCCGTATCCTTTTCCACAAAGAATCGTTGTAAATACACTAATGGATCGAATAAATAATTGTAATCGCAAATAATTAAATCACAGAATAATGAAGCATCAAGCGAAAACTCGAACGGGTCAACCGTATGTTTTTTGGCATATTTTTCAATTACCGACCTAGTTATGGCATCTTCATTAGTCAATAAATCTGACAATGCCGGTTTTAGTCGGTCATAATAACCTATCATATAAGGATTTTCTTCAGGTGGAACATCCTGTTCTTCCGGAAAACGAATCTTATCTTTGGCGGTCAAAGTAATGCTCTTCAATTTCAAACCTTTGCCAGCCATCAATTCAACCGTTTCTTCAGCAACATGCCGGGTACTCTGCTTGGCGGTTAAATAAAACAATCGTTGAACCTTTTCCTCACCCATAGCCTTGATTGCGGGAAAGAGTGTGGAAATAGTTTTACCAGTTCCAGTTGGCGCTTCAACAAAGAGCCTTTTCTCCAACAAAATTGACTTATACACAGCCGCAGCCATCTCGTGTTGACCAGCTCGAAATTTATCAAAAGGAAACGGCATCTTTTTTATCGAATCATTTCTAGTTTTACGTAATTTGGCTCGTAGAGTAATCCAATATTCATATTCAGTAATCAAGTCTTCGAAAAACTTGTCTAATTCCTCGTGTCCAAGTGTTTGTTCATCTATGGTGACTTCTTCATTGCTAACCTGAAAGTACGTCAGCTGTAACGTTACATGCTTTAATTCAGGGTGTTCTTGCAACAGGATGTAGCCATAGACTTTCACCTGACCCCAATATAACTCCAAGGTGTTGTCACTCAACTCATCGTAAGGTTGATCAGACGTTTTAATTTCTTCAATCAAAGCTTTATCCTTGGTCAAAGTTATCCCATCCGCTCGACCAGAAATAACATACTGATTATCATTCATCGTGACATCAGTTTTTAAATAAACTTCACTTTCATAATCATCATTCTTCGAACGTACTTTTTGGAGTCGACGATGGATTCGGGCACCATTCAGAGCCGTATTCTGACTATTTTTTGTTTCAACTAAATCTCCACTACGTAAAACGAACTCTACCAACTGGCGAATCCCAATCTTAGTCGTCATATACTTTCTCCCTTGCATTAAGTTAGCCGTCTACAGAGCTGAGAACATTTACCTGCTATGCGGACCGGACCGAGCCAAAGTCCGGTCTCGAACCTCGGTTTGAAGCCTTACCAAAGCCCGGTAAGTCTCCAAACTCGCCCGGTGGTGTAATGGCTAAAGCCATAACGCCACACCCACAGCTGGCAAATATTCCCAGCCCTTCCGACTAATTTATTTCATCTTCTATTGATTTAATTCTACTAATAATCTGTTCTTGTAATTTTCATCTTTAATTTTTTTCAATTAACTCATAGTTAAATAACAAAATAATATTACTTATTCAATCTCAAAACATCCAACAAAAACACTAGCCACGGGTTGCGAGGAATGGAGACTGCAGTGAAAGTGGTGATAGGCTGGTGAACTCCCGGCCTCACAGCACAGGACGTATTTTGAGACTTGCTGGTTTTGCAAAGCTCAAAATCGAGGGTCGAGACCGCTCTTTGGCTCGAGCCGATCCCACAGCAGGCTCCATTCCTCGCAACCCGTGGCGGCAAACCCAAACAACTAAATATCATTGTAAAACATGTGTTCGTTTTTGTCTTTAAACATTTTTTTCCAATGACGTTTTCATGAAAAAAATATATAATAAAAGGCACTTAACTACTTGGGGGGAATTAAATTCAATGTCATCTGATACTAAAAACGTCTTACGTGCTTCTCTTTGTGCCGCTCTACATCACAAACCTATTGATAAAATTACAATTAAAGACGTTGTTAGTGAATGTAATTTAACTCGACAAACTTTTTATAATCATTTTTCAGACATTTATGACTTAGTCGAATACTCGGCCAGTCTAGTTGCCAAGGAAGCTCTGGATAACAAATCCGACTACGATAATTGGCAAGAAGGCTTTTATCAGGTCATGGTTCTGATCAAAGATAACCATCGTTTAGCAAAGAACGTTTATCTTTCAGTTTATCGCGACGTTATGCACAAGTATATCTATGAGGTTATCTACAAATACATCATCGAAATTGTGGAAAAACAGGCTATTGGTATGAATGTTGACCAAAAGCATAAAAATTTCATTGCCCACTTTTATACTCTAGCTTTTATCTCGCTTATTTTTGAGTGGGTTAACAACGATATGAAAGAAGATCCGCAAGATATTGTTAATGAACTGGCCGTTTTAGTTCAAGGGGATTTTCAGAAAGCTCTAACAAAATACGCAAAATAAACGAGTTGGACAAAAACAATCAACTTCCAAATGCACGCTAAACAGGGACCGTAATCCGATTTTGATTACGGTCCCTGTTTGGGTTATTGACACAAATTTAACGAATCCCATAACTCTTTCATAACACCGTTATGCTTTAATCTTACCTACTAAGATTGTTGAACCAACAGTGATTTGCTTAACTTTATTCCAATCGATCAAACTGTTATCAACACTGAATAATAACGGCGTCATATTGATAAATGCTGTCCGCTCTTCATCAGAAACATCATACGTCTTGGTTGCATCGATTTGATCAACCAAATCGTAATGTTCCCCAAAGTAATCCAAAACTTTCTTATTGGAATATTTTTCTTGTTGCAACTGGTTTTTAGCTTGTTCACGCAATTCCTGCACATGAAATTCATTGGGAATAACTTTTAAGACATAACCACCTGGTTGCAAAATTCGATTGAATTCTTGATAGTTGGCTGGTGAAAAAATATCGATGATCCCGTCAATACTCTGTTTTTGAATTGGCAAGTGAGCTAAATCGCCAATGAACCACTCAACTGGAGTGTTGGGGCCTTTGGCAGCTAGCTGAATTGAATCCTTTGAAATATCGAAAGCTAACACTTTACGGTCAGCTAATTCAGCGATTTTTTTTGAGTAGTAACCTTCGCCACAACCGACATCTAAAATACTCTTCAGATTTAACTTTTCAATCAAAGCCAGCATCTTTTCAGCAATATGGTCGTACATACCGTGTTCCAAAATCAGATGACGATTCTCAAAAGAAGCCAAATCATAATTTTTCTGTTGCTTATTATTCAAAACAAAATCGACAAAGCCCTTTTTGGAAATATCAAAATTATGATTTTGCTCACAAACCAAGCTATTGCCCACGAGAACTAGTCTTTCTCCACAAATTGGGCATTGAAAATACTTGTTACTATTACTAAACTTTTGAATTTTACTATTCATGTGCACCTATTCTTCTGCTTGCGATATCAACTGTGGCATTGCACTATTCAAAAAATTCTTTGCAAAGTCATCGTTATATATCCAAGCATTAATTTGATTTTTAGCCAATATTAAAGGCATACGGTCGTGAATTTCAATCATCGACTCATTGGGCTGGGTGGTAAATAAAATGCTCTGTGCCACATCATCAAAATAATTATAACAACCTGCGATGAATAAAGTTTGCGGATCGTTACTAAAATTGAATTTATATTTCTGTTTAGCTTTACTCCACTCAAAGAACCCAGTCGTTGGATAGACGCAACGGCGTTTCAAAAAAGAGTCCGCAAACATGGATTTTTGTTGAACCGTTTCTGAACGAGCATTGATAATCGATTGACCAGCTTTAAAGCCAGGAAAGCCCCACTTCATCGCAACTACTTTAACTTGTCGCTCTCCTGCTACAATCAGCGCCGTTTCATCAGTCGGAAACACTTCACCAGTTTTAGGACTATAACCAGCATCAACAGCCAATTGATAAATTCGTTTAATCTCAGGATTCTTATCTGGTTGAAACATATAACGTCCGCACATAGCCTTCACCTCATTAAAATTATTACATAATTTATCTGCTTAAAACAAATAAGAGTGCGACAAAACATGACCAAATTTTGAGCATTAATGCGAATAGAGACCGTAATCCGATTTTGGATTACGGTCTCTATTTGTTTTAAACGAAAAAAATTATATTTGCTTAGGCCATCTATTTCCAAAATCATGTTGTGGCAAGCAAAGTAAGACTATCAGACCAATCTCACCAACGAACGGTACCAATCCAATCAATACCCACCAACCATGCAATTTTCGGTCATGTAAACGTCTGATTGTGGCTGTGAAAACTGAGATCCAATAGTAACCTGCCGTAATTGCCAAAGCCACGCCTACGATTGAACTCCAGTAGAAATCATCGACCGGCATCTTGGTAATTATCCACGCTAACAAACTAACTATAACGCCCGCAACGATGGTCATTCCTAAGAATCCCCACCAAAAATCTTTGCGGCTCATACGTTTTGCACCAACGAATAAATCTTGGAAATACAACCTTGTTGAAGAAATTATTCCTGGGCGAAAACTTTCATTCCATACTGATTCTCTCATTTGCATTTTAAATTTCTCCTAAATGTGGATACCAACGACGAATCCCAAAATTCCGAATATGTACGTCAAAGTAAAATACCAGAAACAGCGCCAACCTTGGCGTTGAAACCATAGTTGACTCAATTCCATATTGAATGTTCCGTACGTGGTAAATCCTCCACAGAATCCAGTGCCTAGCAATAATAATATCGCACCATTCTGAATTTGTGCAGTGAAAATACCCAGAGCAATCGCACCAGTGATATTTATCAACAGCGTTATGACGGGGAAATCAATTTTAATTTTAGATTGTATCAGCGTCAACTCGTTGCGTAAGAATGCCCCCACTGCGGCGCCACAACCAACAATTAGAAAATTCATCATTTGTGCGACCCCTTTTCTTTAAAATAATCATTGAATGCACTGGATGCTGCCCAATAATTACCGAGTAATGCGACAAAAAAGCCGCCAAACATCGTTATAGTCATATAAATCAACAACGACCACCACTGACCGTTGATATATAACCGATATGCATCTGCCGTGAACGTGGAAAAAGTTGTATATGAACCCAACATTCCAGTACTCAACGTCAAAATCATTTTGGATGACAAGTTAAATCGATCTTGTAAATAATGAATCAAAAATGGCAAAAATAAGGCCCCACTCAAGTTAGCAATCAGCGTTCCTAAAGGAAATCCATGACTAGTTTTAAAATTTAAACTTTCCAAATAACGTAAGTCGCTCCCGATAAAAGCACCAATAAACAAAAATACGAATATTTCGCCTCTTTTTTTCATAATTCAATAATTCTCCTCTAAAAACAAAAAAACTTGTCATCGACAAGTTTTTTTACAAATTATTTTTTACTATCAACAGCGTGTCCACCGAATTCATTTCGTAAGGCTGCAACAACTTTACCAGTGAATGTATCGTCTTCTAGCGAACGATAACGCATCATCAATGAGGCAGCAATAACGGGTGTTGGAACTTGAAGTTTCAAGGCTTCGTCCAAAGTCCACTTACCTTCACCTGATGAATGCATAACGCCTTTAATTTCATCTAATTTAGGATCTTTTGAAAATGCTGATTGTGTTAACTCCATCAACCATCCACGAATAACGGAACCATGTTCCCAAACCTTCGCAACAGCTTCGTTATCATAATCGAATTGGCTGTGTTCCAAAACGTCGAATCCTTCAGCAATTGCTTGCATCATTCCGTATTCGATACCGTTATGAACCATCTTCAAGTAGTGACCGCTACCAGCTTTTCCGGTATATAAGTAACCATCAGTTTGTGCAATACCTTTGAAAATAGGTTCAATATATTCAAAAGTTTTTTCATCATCTCCACCAATCATGAAGTTACCATCACGATTAGCACCGCTCATACCGCCTGATGTACCAACATCGAAGAACTTAATATTTTTGGCAGTCAAAATTTTGTTGTGTTGCAATGAATCTTTGTAAAATGAATTTCCACCGTCAATTACGATGTCATTTTCATCAAGAATTTCACTCAAGGTATCAATTGTTTGATTAGTTGGATCCCCAGCAGGCAACATTACCCAAACAATTCGTGGTGCACTCAAAGTCTCAACAGCTTCTTGTAAGCTCTCTTTAACCTGTGCCCCAAGTGTTGAAGCATCATTTCTAGCGCCATCGCTTAAATCAAAAGCAACCACTTCATTACCGTTACGAATCAAATTCTCGGTTAAATTGATTCCCATCTTACCGAGCCCAATCATTGCTAATTTCAAAATTAATCCTCCTAATTTGTCCTATCACAAGTTCTAATTATACATAAAAAAGCCGCGCCAAAACTAACATTTTGGTACGACCCGATTACGTAAGAGGTTGATATCATAGGATTAATTGGCTGACTAGCCTTTAAATCTGTTCCACCAGTGACCTTTTTTGTCGTCATTAACTTTTTCATTTACACGTTCTTTGATGTTTTCATCAACTTTGACGTCATTCTTTTCAGCTTTTTCAGCAGCTTGTTGTTTCAAAGTATCCAACTCAGCTTGGAGTTGTTCCTTTGCTTTTTGAGCATCAGCTAACTCTTGCTGAAGATCTTTGATCGTCAATTCGCGTTTCTTATTCTCAGATTCCAATTTAGCGACTGTTGTCTGCAATTCAGCAACTTCATCGCTTTGTTTCGTTGTATCGGTGTCAGTTTTAACATCGGCAGCGGGATAAATTTGCACGGCAGCAGTTTCTAGAGTCATCTTTGGACCATGACTCAACTTAACCATTTCTTTGAAGTCTTCGATATTTTTTTGAGTATATAGGCGATTGTTTTGAGTGTTACGCTCAAAATATTGGCTATTCTCGGTTGTTCTCTCTACTATCAAAGAGTATTTACGTAGCGTTGCAACGCTGATTCCTAAGTCCTTAGCAGCTTGTGCAGGAGTTAATAAATTGTTCGTTTTTACTTTACTCAAAAGGATTCCCCCAAGGTTGTTCATTCTCTTCATTATAAAAATAATGATTGGTAAGTTCAACTACAAAATTGTAGCGTTCCAAATTAAAATCGTCATAACTACATTTTAACCATAAAATTGGATATACTAAAGATGTAAAAATAAAATATTTACTCTCAGCCGACGCAGTCGGTTTTTCTTTGGTGTATAATTCGTCTTACAAGAATAGAAGGGGAAATCATATATTGTCTAGTTCTACAATTACAACTAATTTTATCATCATTTTGATAACCTTTATCTTTGCCTTCTTCTTCGTGGCTGCTGAATTTGCCCTCGTGCAAACTAGGTCCAGTCAATTGGAAGATGCAATTCAAAAAGGTACAGGTAACAAAAAGAAATTACAACGAGCACTCATGATGGTTAATAACTTGAACGAATACTTGTCTACAACACAGGTCGGTACTAGTATCGCTGGTATCATCTTAGGTTGGATTGGTGAAGGTACAATCGAATATCTTTTAGTAGAAGTTTTCGGTCTCGTTCACCTCTCAGCCAGTAGTAGTGGCGGTCTACACGCACTGAGTTCCATTATTGGTGTTCTTCTTCTAACTTACTTAGAAGTTGTTTTAACGGAAATCGTACCTAAGAATATCGCGATTGACATGCCAATGACAACATTGATGTTAGTCGTTACACCATTACGTTTCTTCCATTTAGCTGTTTATCCGTTCGTTTGGTTGTTAAACGTTTCAGCATCCGGTATCGTTCGTTTGCTAGGTATGAAACCAGCCGACTCAGAAAATGAAGTCTTTTCACAGTCAGAAATTCTCAGACTTTCCAAATCGTCAATTAAAGGTGGCGATATGGAACCTGACGATGTTATCTTCATGCAACGTGCATTCGAGTTAAACGATAAGGTTGCTAAGGATATCATGGTCGACCGGACAAGTCTTTACGTTGTTGATATCACTGACAAAGTCAAAGATGTCATTAAAGATTACTTACAACAAGGCTTTTCAAGATTCCCAGTTGTTGCAGATAATGATAAAGATAAAGTTTTAGGTTATGTTTATGCTTACGATATCGTTCGTCAGAATCAAGTAGACGGCGACGTTGGCATCAGCCGAATTTTAAGATCAGTCAATACCGTTCCTGAAACAATGCCTATCCAAGATATTTTGGATAAGATGATTAAGAAACAAACACCTATCGTTGTAGTCGTTGATGAATACGGTGGTACCAGTGGTATCGTTACAGATAAAGATATTTACGAAGAATTATTCGGAACTGTTAAAGATGAAATCGATGATGTTTCCGATGAATATATCGTTAAAAACGATGACGGTTCATATAACGTTTCAGGTAAAACGACGTTATACGACTTTGAGCGATACTTCAGAACCGACGTCAAGGAATTCCAAAAATCAGATATTATCACCGTTGGTGGCTATTTGATTGAGAAGTACCCTGACCTACACAAAGATTCCGAAATCACAATGGGCAACTTCAGATTTGTAGTAGCCGAATTCGATCACGGGTTTGTTAACTGGTTTAAAGTTTCAGTTGATAAAAAAGCCGTTACGAAACAAGATAATTTAGCTTCATTGACGGATGTTGATGATTTAAAGGAATAGAGCAAAGCAGAGAGTGGAGCAGGCCTGGGAATCCCCGAGCATTTGCATGACTTCACGAATTATCCGCGCTTTTTGCGGATGATTTGTGAAGTTAGGCAAAGCGGAAGGGATTGGCCTGCGGAACTCGTTTTAGAGCCACTGCCTATATAAAAAAACACAAACAAAAGAGCCAGTAATCAAATTTTCCATAATCTGATTACTGGCTCTATTTTTTATCTCTTAACAACATAACTAGCCCAGAACGTAGGGACATTAAAATCATGCAGTCTACCCTCGCTATTAGTATCCTCATACAAATCAACAATCTGGAAACCAGCCTTAATCTGACCACGCAACTGTTCATTCAAAGTATGTGAGAACTGAACGCCCTCTTCTTCAATTGGAAATTCCTTGTTAACCGAAGGATCCTTCAAAGGATTATAAGGCAATTTTTGAAAGAGCTTAGTTTCAGCTTTGTCAAAAATATAATTAATACCATTATCCAAACCAGTAATCATCCGACCACCCGGCTTTAAAATACGATAGCATTCGTTCCAAACCGGCTGAACATCTTCAATATAACAGTTGGCAACAGGTTGAATAATCATATCGAAACCATTATCCACAAAAGGTAATGGCTTAGTCATATCACCACGGACAATATCAATATCGTAGCCTTCCCTTTCAGCAACCAACTTTTCAGCATCCAACTGCTTTTGAGAGTAATCAAAGACAGTACAAATTCCACCTAAAGCGGTCAGAATAGGCATTTGTTGCCCACCACCAGAAGCTAATCCCAGAATCTTTTTGCCCTTAATAGGATTAGGATACCAATCATCAGGTATAGCAATATTAGGAGTTAAAACCAGTTTAAAGTCACCTTTAGTAGCAGCCACATATTCCTCATGACTAACTGGCTTACCCCATTCCCAGCCTTCTTCGACCCAACTATCGACAATCTTAGCGTTGTAATCTGTATAGTCTTTCATTATTAATCCTCTTTTCGATACAAAATTTCCAACAATTATACTCCAATTAATGGGTCTTTGGCGTTTCCAGAGCTGAGAGTATTCATCTGCTGCGCGGACGGACCGAGCCAAAGGACGGTCTCGGTCCTCGGTTGAAGCCTTGCAAAACCGGCAAGTCTCCAACACGTCCGGTGGTGTAATGGCTAAAGCCATTACACCACCTTCGCTGCGGATGAATACTCTCAGCTCTTCCAACCAATTTTTTTATGATTAGTATCCGTAAAAAATAGGCTGAACTCTCAAATGAGAATTCAGCCTATTTCTAACGAGTTTTATTACTTCTTAAACCTTCAATTTTATTAAAATCAACGAGATTCAATTTATGAATGAAACTAATTGCGATAATAACTAATAACGTCAAGAACGAGATGCGACGGCTGACTTTTTGTAACATCGTTTCAAAATAATCGACCGTTACTTTACCGTCACCATTGATCGTAACTTGCGCTAAATTGTTGTTATCTTTATCCATTGTCAACTTAGAAACTTTTCCTTTGGATTGGGTTGACTGGAATCCATAATAAGCAATAATTGGCAAATCAACTTTCGCGTTTTTGGCATCTTCAAAGTCAAAACTCAGTCTAGTACCGTACTGCTTGAAGTTGTTAATCTTAACCTTACCGCTCTGAATTTCAGGCTTATGAGCCGTTCGTTGCAGTTCACTGACACTTGTATCAACCGGCAAATATTCTTGTCCAGCACCAATACTGAAGGGCTCCTGCTGATTATAAGTGGCATAGTCGTTCAGTTGTATCTGCGAACCGTTGACCAAACGATAGCTGCTTGAAATGGCAAATAGGAAAACTAAACTCATCAAGCCAATTTTGGCATATTTACTTGAAAGAAATCCTAATGGATCAGCCGCTATAACGATGGCTAACAGAATTGTGGCAATCATATCAAAACGCCAAGGATATTGAATCATCTTGAACGGCGTGTGGTTGAAAATCACCCAAGGCATAACTTTCGTCGTACACAATAACATCAAAATTCCGATGACAGAAAATTGTTTCAGAATCGGATTCTTAATTTTAGTAATCAAAACTAGCAGAATAAACGCTGCTACAATCATCACCAAACCAATACTTGGCTGACCGATTCCGTTATTCAAACTAAACGTTACCATATCGGCAAAGTCAGTCGCCCCATTTGGCAAAAGGCTCTTGGTCTGAGTCAAAATAAATTTAGTATGACGCATCTGCTCCATCATTGGGACAAAATAGGCTAAGCTCAAAAGTCCTGAACATAACGTTGCCCACAATAGTGACACCAAACGTTTCGGATTAGCTTTCAACTCTGGAATTTGTGCGATTGCTATCAAAATAATCAAGACAGCAACTAAAATTGGCGAGATAGCGTGAGAATATATAATCCCCGTCATACCAAAAACTAGATATAACCAGTGTTTGCGCTCACCGTAGAAAATTTCATAAATTCCTAACACCGCAATTGGTAGAAAAATAAACGCTCCCACCTCACCAATATCTTGGCGAAAAAGCATGTCATGCAAGCGATATGTCGATAAGGTGTAAACAAAACTGAAAACTAAACTATTGAGGTATTTAGGCATGACTTTGTAAAAGCAAAGAAATGATACGCCAAAAGTTAAGAAGTTCAAGAACCAGAAGTAATATACAACTGTCTGAGCACTGGAGAGCCCTAACAGACGTAAGAATGCTGCTGGATAGAGCAAGAAATCTGAGTAGAAAATATTAACGATATAGCCAAATCCGTTCATAAATGACATATTAATAAACGGAAAAAATTGGTGCCGTTGTATCGAATGGTACAATCCTTCAATTCTCATCATGTGGAAACGATTGTCGCTGCTTCCTAGAAAAGCCCAGATTTTACCGTGAGAAACCTCCGTTTGATAAATTGCTAAAAAACTAACGAGGGCAAATAGTGCAATGGTAAAGATAACTGCAGCAATTTTCTTTGTTTTCTGATTTTTCAAAAAAGTTAATTGCATAAATATTGATACCTTCCTTTGTAACATGCAATAAACCTTATTATACTAACTACTTCTCAAATAAAGATACTCTATTTCGCATTCTTTTCTGAAAAATAATTGCAACTATCAGAATCAATAAACTAAAAATTGAAATTAACCGACTATATCTTTGAATGGCGGTCTCATAATAATTAATTCTCACAGTCCCAGTTCCATTGACAATCACTTGTCCCAAGCCATTATTATTGAGATCCATCTTAAATTTAGAAACTTCCCCAGTCGAATCCTTGGCTGAATAACCATAGTAACCAATCACCGGAACATCAATTTCTCCATTGTTGGCATTTTGGAAATTAAAACTAAGATGCGAACCTTGTTGAGAAAAGTCCGTTATAACGGCCGTACCACTCTCCAATTTTGGCATATGTGGTGTTGACATTAATACACTCAAATCAGCATTCATCGGCAAGTATTCCTCACCACTACCAATACTGTAGCTGTCCAACTTATTGAATGACTGATACGAACTATATTCTTGGGGATAATCAATAATCATTTTCTGTTCCGCTCCAACAATCAATCCCAAAGACAAACTGACCAACAGCCCTTTTTTCCACCAGGAACCGAACCAATTCAACGGATCACTGGCCAGAAAAATTGTGAATAAAATGGTCACCAACAAATCAAAGCGCCAAGGAAACTGAATCATGTTAAGTGGCGTGTGGTCAAAATATTGCCATGGAAAAAATTTAGTCGTCATAAACAACAGAATTTCACCGATAATGGCAAAATCACGTAGCGCTGGATTTTTCACGAACCAAATAGTCACCGGAATCAAAACGGCAATAATTAACATCAACAAGCCAATATTTTGATTGAATAAATCATCCGTCACGCTACCATGAATCAAATCATATAACGTCATTCCACTCTGTGATACGTAAATTAACGGTGCATGAGTCAACTTAAATTGAGTCCGCCGTAATTGTTCGACCATCGGCAAAAAGTACGCTAACGTCAACATCACTGACCAAAAAGCCGCTTTTAATAGCGACAAGATTCTTCCAGGTTCTTGAATCAATTTTTTAACTCTAAAAATAATTACCAAACAAATAAAAATGACAATCAAAACCGGCGACAACGCATGTGAATAAATCACCGCAACCATCCCAAACGTCAAATACAGCCAGCGATGCCAATCGCCGTAGAAAATTTCATAAACTCCCAATACGACCAAAGGTAAAAACGCCAACGTCAATGCTTCACCAATATCAAACCGCCTTACCATATCAAAAATACGATAAAACGAGACAGTATAAAGCAGACTGAAAACTAAACTTTTATCGTACTTACGACTAACTTGATAAAATGACCAAAACGAAATTACTAGTGTGCAAAAATTTAAAATAACGTAAAAACTGACAAAAGCCTGAACAGTCGTAAATCCTAATAATCTCAAGAATGCCGCTGGATAGAGCCACAAATCAGAATAAAAAATATTGGCAATATATCCAAATCCATCCATAAATGACATATTCACACTTGGGAAATAAACACCACGTTTCAATGATTGATATAATCCTTCAATCCGCATGACGTGAAACCGACCATCATCGTTCATTCCCAAAAAAGCCCAGATATGACCGTTCAAATCAGTCAGGTAAATTGAGGCAACACTGACAAAGGCAAATAACAATAAAGTAAACAATAATTTATGTTGAGAAAATAATTTTTTCATAATTTCCCTACCTTGACGGAAAAAGGGAGCCCGAAGACAAACGTCTCCAAGCTCCCTCAATATTTTACATTTACAAAACATACCAGCTTATTCCTCAAAACCACAGCTGGCATACATTCAAGATTAACTATTTAGCATCAATTATATTAACACTCTTATCGATAATTTCCTTTGTGTTAGAGAAGACCAATAATTGTGTTTTAGGATCAACCTTCAACGACATCCCATCATCCAAAAAGGCTTTAGCGCTATCCTTAAAATAAATAGTACCAATTGGACTTTCCAAATGAACCGAATAATCACTCAAATCAGCACCCTCATCGAGCACAAGAATCCGAAACTTAGTTAACAAAGCACAAGTACCCTCATCGGAATATCGGCCAAAACCATCATCAAGATCCAAAAGAATCTTTTTATCAGCTTCAACATATTTTTCCAATTTAGCTTGTGCTTGTTCAGTAACTTCAATTTTCATAAATAATTTACTTCGACTTTTATATAGTTGGTATTTAGCTTGTAGTGCTAATTAAATATCCCGTCTCCAGAGCTGGGAAATATTCTCAAGCTGTGCGGAACGGTCCGAGCCAAAGAGCGGTCTCGAACCTCGGTTTGAAGCCTTGACACAGTTCGTCAAGGCTCCAAACACGCCCGGTGGTATAAGTACGGGAGATGCCTCCCGTACTTATACCACTACCACGGCACACAAATATTTCCCAGCTCTTCCGACTAATTAATCTATATTAATTGAACATAAGAAGTATTCAATTACTTTTATGTTCAACCAATTTTATATGCTGAAATACAATCTATGCGGACATCTGCAATAAACTAGCACTATGCGTTATTTAGTCTTAGTACAGAAACTCAAAAAATAAACTAGCCGGAGGTCGACAGTGATATTAGTCTGCAATGGAGGTGGCGTTATGGCTTTAGCCATTACACCACGGGACGAGCTTGGAGACTTGCGGTTTTTGCAAGGCCTCAAGTCGAGGTTCGAGACCGTATTTTGGCTCGGACCGGTCCCCATAGCAGAACTAATATCACTGTCGACCGGAGGCGGCGGCATATTAATACTTATACTTGGTAGTACTACCCCAATCCAACAAACTAACAATAAAGACCATGAAAATGATTGAGATATAACTAAGCAAAATACCATTTAACACATTATATAAGACATCACGGATATTGTAATCGATGTTGCTTACAATTAAATCCTGAAGCGGATAATAGGTACATCCCAGCAATATTAATAACAGAATTGACGTACAAATACCGACAGTTCCCAAGTGATGGAAAAATAACATACCTGAGCCAACTTTTATCCGTAAACGAATAGCCAACAGCACAAATATGACTGCCGCAATAATCATAACCATTTTTATCAAACGTTTAATGGTTTGAATCTGCTCGATCACTTGCTCGATTTGACCTAAATCATTGTCGACAATTTGGTTCATAATGCCCTCATTGCTATGAATGACCGTATCAATTTCACTGTCAATATTTAGGCCATTTTGCCTAGCTTCTTTTTTTAATTTAGAACTGATTGTTGCTAAAATAGCAGTCCCAACAGTTAATTTTGAGTCATCACTGTATACTTCATCCACAGATGTATTAATAATTTTCTTAACATCATTATTAGTCAGAGTAACCGCTGAAAGATTGGATGACGCAGAGTAACTATTTACCAAACGTCCCAGTCTTTGATTGGTATAATTTCTAATCAACGTAACATTAGTTTCACTGCTGACCACTTTTTTGACATAGTTACTGTTCAAAACGGTTGAAAGAGTGATGCCTAAAAATACGATTACCATCAAACAAATTGATAATAAAACTAATGTGAATCCGTGTCTGTTATATGACAATGACTTGCTCATAATTTTCTAATTCTCCATAGCTAGTTTAGCAATCTCCTGTGGACTATTTACGATCCATTCAGAGTTAGCGGCTTTTAATTCGTCGTAATCACCAAAGCCATATGTCACCCCGATAGCTTTGAGATTATTCTTATGTGCCCCCACAATATCACTGCTACGATCCCCAACCATAACAAGATTCTTTGTATCTAATTCAACTGAAGTTTTTTCAATTCCGTAAGAAATTACGTCCTCTTTTAACGAACGAATCGATTCATCTTCAGCGGCGCCAAAAACGTGTCTAACATAATCTTTCATATTTAATTGATCGATAATTTTTTTCGCAAAAATCTCTGGTTTCGAAGTTGCGATAAAAATCTCTTTATCAGCATGTTTCAAGGATTCCATCATATCATAGATACCGTCAAAAACTGTATATTCTTCCCAGCCTTCAACTTGATAATACTCACGGAAGGCATTTATACTTTGAGTAATAAACGGATCATCTGGCGCGACGTGATCATATTTCTCAATTGAAGCGCCAATAGTTGGACCGATAAAAGTATGTAACGTTGCATCATCATGTGGCACATAGCCTAAAGTCTTCTTATACATGTACTTCAAACTTTTCATAATTCCAATTTCAGAATTAATAATTGTCCCATCCAAATCAAAAAATAAATTGTTCAAATTAAATTCATCCTTTTATGTTAAATTTAAGTTATATAACGTATTTGCCGTCTCCAGAGCTGAGAAGTATTTCACCTGCTGTGCGACCGGTTCGAGCCAGAGTGCGGTCTCGAACCTCGATTTTGAGCTTTGCAAAAACCGCAAATTTCAAAATACGTCGGTGGTGTAATGGCTAAAGCCATAACGCCACTTCCACTGCTGGTGAATACTTCTCAGCTCTTCCGACTAGTTCTTTTTATTAATCAAGACCACCACAAAATACGTTTATGTAAAGAGTATATAGCATTCCATAGAAAATAACTAACAGGCATAGGTAGAGTATGGTAAAAATAAAAAAGCCTAATGAATACACCGACCTCAAAACGGGTTTAACTGCTGCTCAGGTTGATGCTAAAGTCAAAGCAGGACTTACAAATGTCCAGATTAAAAAGCTATCACGACCCATTCCTAAAATTCTGGCCGATAACTTATTCACATTATTTAACTTTCTAAATTTAGTCATTGCTATCCTAATTTTCTTAACTGGCTCCTATCGGAATTTATTCTTCTTAGGACCCGTTGTGGCTAATATCATTATCGGAAGTTATCAAGAAATTCGTGCCAAAGTGACGATTGATAAAATCAGTTTGGTCAATTCAGCTACTTTCACAGTCACTCGAGATGGCACTGATCAGGAAATTGATATTGCTGACCTCGTTGAAGATGACATTGTTTCTATTAAACGTGGCGATACGATTCCAGCCGATGGAATTGTTCGTTATTCTAACGGATTACAGACCAATGAATCAAGTATTACAGGTGAAGCTGACACAATTAGTAAGAAAACTGACGATGAAGTCTTCTCTGGTAGCTTTGCAATTGCTGGTCAGGCTAAAGTTCAATTAACTCAAGTCGGGACCGAAAGTTTTGTTTCTTCAATTTCCGCAGCCGTTGGTAAAGAGAAACGTTCCGTCAGTGTCTTGATGAAAATTATCAATAATATCATTAAAATTCTAACATATACGATTATTCCTGTCGGGTTAATGTTATTCTTCCGTTCATTCCTAAAAAGTGGTGACTTTGCCAAAGCCATTCTAGGTACTTCAGCGTCAGTTATCGGAATGATTCCTGAAGGATTAGTTCTATTAACATCCGTTGCCCTAGCGACTGGTGCCTATAATTTAACCAAACGTCAAATTCTCGTTCGTTCCCTCAGTGCTATTGAAACATTGGCTCGTGTCGACGTCCTCTGTTTGGATAAAACTGGGACTATCACAACTGGTAAATTGACCGTTAAGAAAACTGAGACTTTTGGCGTTAGCGAACAACAAGTTCATGCAATCGCCCAAAAGATTGTCGATGCTACTCAAGAAACCAACGCCACAGCTATGGCAGTTGAGGCTTTAAAGGCAACGCCACTACAACAAGAAGTCAAAGAAGTTATTCCTTTCTCATCTGAAACTAAATATTCCGGATTCGTAACTAATGACAATACCCGTTATATCATGGGTGCTCCTGAATTTATTATTAAAAACCCTACTCCAGAGGTCACCAAAACAGTTGAAAAAGCAGCCGAACATGGATTTCGTGTCATCGCCATTTTAAAAGAAGCGCCCGAACAAACACTGTTAGGACTACTATTAATTTCCGATGAAGTGAGAAAACAAGCTCCCGATACCTTCAATTATTTACACAATCAAGGTATCGATTTACGAATTATTTCTGGTGATAATCCTGTCACAGTTGCTAACGTTGCTGCACAAGCTGGAATTGATTCTGGTAAAAACTACATCGACATGAGTACTGTTACTGAAGACGATGACTATCACAACCTAGTTAAGAAATATAAAATTTTTGGTCGTGTCCGTCCTAGTCAAAAAGCTGAACTCATCAAGGCCATGCAAGATAACGGTCTAACCGTTGGTATGACTGGTGATGGTGTCAACGATGTTCTGGCAATGCGTCAATCAGATTGTAGTGTTGCCATTGCCGGAGAAAGTGATGCTGCCGAGGCTTCAGCTGATTTCGTACTATTAAATCGTAATTTTGATTCAATGATTTTTATGCTCAACGAAGGACGTCGAGTTATCAATAACGTTGAACGTGTGGCATCCTTATTCTTGATCAAGACAATTTATTCAGTCGTTCTCTCGATTATCTTTATCATTCTAGGAACCGGCTACCCATTCCAACCTTCACAATTAACACCAATCAATGCTTTAACAGTTGGTATTCCAACATTCATCCTGGCATTGGAGCCAAATTACACCCCACCAGCCGGAAGATTTATGCGAAATGTTATGGAAATCGCGTTGCCTGCAGCCATCTGCAATATACTGTTAATCATGACCATTTCAATTTTAGGCAACCATTTAAACTTCAGTTACGAAACAACCTCAACCCTAGCCGTCTTCACCATCGGACTAATCGGTTACTGTGCATTAATATCCATCAGTAATCCTTTATATTTGCGAAAGAAAATCATGATAGGAATATCATTTGTGTTATTCGTAGTAACATTCATCTTTAGTGGCAATGCTTTCGGCTTACAGAGCATTTTAAGCTGGCAGTACACTTATATTTACATAGCGTTACTGCTAGTCTCATGGCCATTATTTATGTTTATGAGGGAAGTATTGGGGAGAAGAGTGTTCTCTAGGATAAATTGGAAGTAAGAGAGAGCGGAACAAGGGCGGTCAGCTCCCGAGCATTTTCGTGTTTTTGTGAATTGCACGCGCACCTTGCGGGCGATTTACAAAAACATGAAAAGCGGAAGGAGTTGCCCTTGTGTAGCTCGTTTTAGAGCCACCGCCTATATAAACAGTATTTAAAAAGACAAAAAATAAATCTAACCAAACCAAAAATAGGAGCTGCAAATCCAAAATCGGATTACAGCTCCTATTTACGTAACTCTAAAAATTTGAGCATATTTTGCCCACTTTTTTATGATTTCATTCTTCTCAAAATAATAGTACTAATAATCAAAATAACCAACAAAGCCCCACCGATTACCGTTTGACTAACATGTAACATGCTCAAGCCAAAGATAACGACAAAAGCTACGAAACCTAAAACCATTCCTTGTGTCATTCTGTCCATGGTTTTTCCCCCTATTTGTGGATTCTCATAATCAAGGCGATTGCATAGATGACTAACCCAACTAAAACGGCATAGATAATACTCTGTAAAATTCCATTCATCCGTAAAGTCGAAACAATGGCAACAACAAGTCCGGCTACCAACACAACAACTAACATTTCAATCATCTGACGCATCCAATCAACCCCTTACTTTAATACCAAGTGTACTCTTTTGTGAAAGCGCAGACAAAAAAATACACCAATATTTAAATTAGTGTATTTTCTGATAATTATCTTAATGTTGAATCAGAAGCTTTAATCCATTCATCAGTAGCGACACGATACATCTTTTGACCCCTGATAGTTGCAGAACGGTCTGTGTACCAAGGAGTATTTGTATCAAGCGCACGGTCGATAATTACTTGACCACGACTGTTATAAACTGGCGTCAAATTCTTACCATTTGTTGTAGCAACAGTTTGTAGAGGTGTGTACTTATAAACGTCACTAGCCTTTACATATTCGTTAGTAGCAACACGATAGTATTCTGCACCATTAATAGTCAATGACTTGTCAATGATCCAACTTGAACCTTCCGAAAGAACAACATCATTGTTCAACTTACCTTTTTCGTCATAAATCTTGATGTAGCCATTCTTTGGATAACCCGAAACGATGTTATCTTCAGTTTGATCAGATTTTTGAACGTAAACAGTTGATGTTGGTGTGTCCTTATCAATTGTGTAGTTGACATCATCGGCGTTAACAAATGCATAGTCTGTTGGGGCCTTTAGAACAATCTTAGAACCATCAGCACCCTTGCCAGCTTCAGTACCAACTTCTTTACCAGTATCTTGGTCGACATAGGAAATACTATATGGTGTGTCAGCGGCAACAACATATTTAGTTACGTTTTGGTTGTTCTTGAGTAGTAAGAACCCATTATCAAGAACGGAAGCAAAGGCATAACCATCTGGTGCAGTTAAGCCGATGTAATCACCTAAAGCTCCTTCACTCTTAACGGGGGTGCCAACTACTTTTTTAGTAGTTTTATCTTTATATGTAACTGTATATGAAAGATTGCCTACTGTGTTTTGAGTTTTCTTAACATAAATATTCTCAGTTGATTTGTCAGCATCTAATGTTTGTATTAAGTCGCCCGCATTAACCAATTGATAACCTGATGGGATTTGTGCTAGAGCAGTTATAGAGCCATTATCTCCTGATAAGGATTCAGTTGATTTTAATTGTTCACCTGAATTTATATCGTAATAATTTACTGTCGTATTTGCCTGCTTGGTAACTGTGAACGCAATATCTTTAGCAGTTGCCAAATCATACTCTTTTTGACTACCTTTTAATTTATAATCACTCCCCAGAGCTGAAGTAACAACGCTACTATTTTTATCAATGGTGTCAGTACTCTTACCAGACTCATCTACCGTATAAATGGGATTACCAGTTTTATAATCATTAAAGACAAGGGTATATCCAACTGGATTGTCAGCATCAGGTTTGACAATTACTTTTCCAGTAGAAGTTGTCTCATAAGATATCTCAGTACCATCTACTGAATCCTTTATAGGATTACCGGATGCATCAATTGGAGTGACATTATATGTAACTGTACCTGTCGGATTCTCAGCTGAAATATTTGAAGTACTTTCCTGTACTGGTTTAGCCAAGAATCTCTGATTACCAACAAAAAATACATATGGATCATTAGCGTTTTCTGGAGTTGCAACAGTACGATCACTTACATTTGGAACCTTATCATAAATATTTACTGTTCCGGTAGCTGGAATACCGTCTCCATAAATATCACTAGGTGTAAATTCAACCGCACCACTAGCAGTAACTGAAGCAGGAACTGGGCTCAACTTAGGCTTATTAACATTTCCCTTAGCATCATCACCATTTGTTGTTTTAGCAGTAACTAGATTACTTAAATTAGCCTTAGCTTCATCAGTAGACTTAAAGTTCATTGTTGTTCCCTTACTAAAGGAAACTGTTGGTTTCGTCAAATTATAACTGACTGTTGCTTTCTTAGTCGTTCCATTTAGAGTGTAACTAACATCGGTAGCAAAACCATGATTATTACTCTCAGTAACAGTCATGGGAACTAATTGCCCTTTATCATCTACGATGTTCAATTCACTTTGGAGAGTACTTGAGAATTCACTTGCGGACTTCTTACCAAAAATTGGTGTAGCAGTTAATTTACTGCCATCTTCCAAATCGGAAAAATTAGTCTGAGGATTTACCTTATTTGCTGTTGTTTTTGAATTCAATAATTCATTAATAACTTGAATAACATTATTAGCAATTGCACTTGTATCAACATTTAACGGATTATTACTTGCAGCCTTAACGACTGAAGTATTTGCCCCTAAAACGGCACTGGATAGCAGAACACCAGCTAAAACCATCTTCGTATATTTTTTCATAAACACATATCTCCCTGATCAAAATTAATATATATCTACACATCTATAGCATATCAGTAATGTATAAAAAAAGAAGGCATTTTTTGTCAAAAATGTCTTCCGCTTTCAATTTTCTTAAATAAATCTTAAATTTTATTACGTAATTTAGGAATTACTCTTTACGACGGTGCCGCATGAACTTATCGTGATCTTTTTCCATGCCACATAAATACACAGCCGACAAAACAATCACCGCAAATAATGCCAACATCGCGTTTGGTTGATTAATAAAAAAGAGTCCTATCGCAATTAATACCAGTACAATTATCGATACTCTCAGCGTGACCCTCGGTACTTTGTCTTTCATAAATAATTACCTCTTTGCTTTGAGATTGTACTACCATTATGAAAGCTTTTTTCCCATCACGCAATCAAGAGGCTCAAAAATTTTATAATTCGTCACCATTCGATTCGATAACTTTCTTATACCAGTAATAACTCTTCTTTGGCTTACGGCTAAAGTCGCCCTTTTCATCGTCGTCACGGTCAACATAAACGAAGCCATAACGCTTAGCCATTTGACCAGTACCTGCTGAAACCAAATCAATACAGCCCCAAGGTGTATAACCGATTAAATCAACGCCATCTTTGATAGCTTCCTTCATTTGTTCAATGTGACCTCTGAGATAATCGATTCGATAGTCATCATTGATTGATCCATCTTTTTCAACTGTATCTCGAGCCCCTAGTCCATTTTCAACAACCATAATTGGAATTCCATAACGGCCATAAACGTCGTTTAGATACCAACGTAAGCCTTTAGGATCCATACTCCAGCCCCATTCGCTGTACTTCAAGTAAGGATTCTTCACACCAGTTGAAAAGTTTCCGGCAGCCTCGCCTTTACTCTTATCGGTAGTCAAGGTGTTTGATGAATAGTAACTGAAACTATAGTAGTCAACAGTACCTTCCTTTAAAACTTCCGCATCTTCAGCTGTGATATTCAATTTAACATTGTGTTCATCCCAGAAACGTTGGGCAAAGTGTGGATAAGCACCACAAACTTGAACATCGCCACAGTAATAATTGTTAATCTCGTTAGCTAGCTAAGCTTTCAAAATATCGTCTGGATTAGATGTTAATGGATAGTTGACATTACCAGCAATCATGCAACCAATCATATTGTCAGAACTAATCTTGTGACCAATTTTAACAGCCAGAGCACTGGCAACAAATTGATGATGCAAACCTTGCAAGTTATTTTGAATATCCGCATCAGTCATTTCAGTATTGAAAGGTGCTGAACCGTCTTTAACAGGCAAACCAAGTGACATATAGCCACCGAATAACATTCCGATATTGATTTCGTTGAAAGTTAACCAATATTTAACGAGACCCTTGTATTCTTTGAACAAAGTTTTTGCATATTTAACATAGAAGTCGATAACCTTGCGGCTCCCCCAACCACCATATGCTTCAGTCAAATGGTAAGGCATTTCGTAGTGAGAAATAGTTACCAAAGGTTCGATCCCGTATTTGTGGCATTCTTCAAAAACATTCCGATAAAAATCTAATCCCTTTTGGTTTGGTGTCGCATCGTCGCCATTAGGGAAAATTCTTGTCCAAGCAACTGACATACGATAAGTTTTATATCCCATACCAGCTAATAATTTAATATCCTCTTTATAGTGGTGGTAGAAATCACTACCTTGATGAGATGGATAATAAGCACCTTTTTGAACCTCTTTAGTAAAAGTACGAGGTTTTTCGTAAGTTCAACCTAACAAAAGGTCGGCTGTGCTGACACCCTTACCGTCAACATCCCAGGCACCCTCATATTGATTGGCGGCAGTGGCACCACCCCATAAAAAGTTCTTTGGAAATACACTCATATGAATTACTCCTTCTTTTTAAACTATATATCTATGGTAACGCTTTCTATACTTTAAAATAAACATTGAATTTTATGGAAAACTTTGACTAACAATATCCCGTCTACAGAGTTGATAAATATTTGTATGCCAATCCCTCAATTTTTTAGAATACGTACCCGACAAATCGTCTGGCTAATTCAATTCGTTTAACTTCACAAATTAGTCACGCTTTCATTAAAATAAATGAAAATACTTGTGATATGATGAACTTAAAGCTAAATGAAAGGAGTCTTAAAAATGTCGAGAAGAGTTGTCGCCGTTGCGATTGATATCAAAAAGATTCCCTATGTTAATGACACAGAAGTTATTTTTACACCTGGGAAACAAAAAATTTGGTACACTGCCAATACTGTTTCAATTGAAATCCCCAAGGTTATTCAATTTGGAGATGTAATGATAAATAAGTTTATAAATAAATTTTTGAAGAAGTCGAAAAAACAAGATATTCTGAAATTAAGATATTTCACCATGCAGGTTGCAAAACTTTTAACGAAATCTGATTATAACGAAATTATATTTGAGAATGACGAATTAAAAAATCGGATTTCTTCCAAGTTAACCAAGGATTATGTCATTAGAGATGCAAAAGGAGCTTTATCCACTGAAGGATAAGCTCCTTTTTTATTTGCCGCCTCCGATTGTCAGTAATGCAGTCTGCTATGTGACCGGTGCGAGCCAAAGTACGGTCTCGCACCTCGATTTTGAACTTTGCAAAGACCGCAAATTTCAAAATACGTCAGTGGAGTAAGAGCTAAAGCTCTAACACCACTCTCACAGCTGTCTGCATTACTGACAATCGGAGACTAGGTTTTCGTATACATGCTAATTAGTTTATATTTCTAATTTCTTAAGCAACGAGACTAAATTCTATTTTAGAAAACACATTGAATACTCTCAGCTCTGGAAACGGCATAAAAAAATCTCAACCAAATTAATGGTTGAGATTTTTTTATAACTATTTGATTTCTGTAAAGCTATCACGTACTTCAAACAATGAATCGATTGATTCATTCATTTCTGTCATACGAATGGCATCGCCGACTAGATCTGTCACTGACAAAATCTTGAGTTTGTCAAAGCGGCATTCATCTGGAACAACGATTGAGTCAGAAACTAGAACTTCCATCAAAATAGAGTTTTCTAGTCTCTTGGCAGCATCTTTAGAAAAGATTGGGTGTGTTGCTGCAGCAGAAATAGTTTTGGCACCGGCAGCTTCAACAGCTTTAGCACTATTAACCATTCTTGTTCCGGTATCAATCAAGTCATCAACGATAACACATTGTTTACCTTCAACATCACCGATAATATCAGGAACAACTTCTTCATCTTCTGTCGATCTTTGATCAACAATCGCAATTTGTGAGCCAAAGACTTCAGCCAATGAACGAGCACGTTTTGTTGAATTGTGATCAGGAGCTACAAAGACGAAATCGTCTGGGTTCTTGATTTTCTTTTCGAAATAGCTGGCAAAGATTGGCATTGCACGCAAGTGATCAACCGGGATATCAAAGAATCCTTGAATTTGGTCAGCATGCATATCAAGTGCCATAACACGATCAACGCTACCTAATTCCAACATATTAGCAAATAACTTAGCCGAGATAGGTTCTCTTGAACGAGACTTTCTATCTGAACGAGTATATGCAAAATATGGCAAGACACAAGTGATTGTTGCGGCACTAGCACGTCTCAATGCATCAACAGCAATCATCAATTCCATAAAGTTATCATTTACGGGATCTGAAACTGAATGGATAATGTAAACGTCTCTTCCACGAATACTTTCATTGATTTGAATGTTAATTTCACCATCACTAAAGTGTGAAACGGAAGCATCCAACAATGGAACTCCCATGTAATCAGAAATTCTCTTAGCTAATGGTTTATTACCATTTAAAGAAAGTAAAGCAATTTTATCTAATGAATTATTAGACATATTGTCCTCCAAAATTATATAAGCACTGGTCTATCAACAGGTTTACCCTCGTTAGCAATAACCAATCCCATGTCATTATCAGTCAATTGACGGTCTCGATTACGCATTCCCGATTGTGAAACTATTGTAAACTTATACTTTAATTTTACACTCAAACGGAGGTAATTATCCAGTATATATGAATCTATTTTTCCATTTAGGTAAAGATGATACCCCGGATATTTTTTCATAACGCTTTCAACTGTCGCTTGATTTTCCTCGTTTTTAAGCTGTGCAACCGTTAAAGCGATTGCAACACGTTCGGCAAAGTTACCTAAGAATTTGTTCTTCTCATCAGGCTTTAATTGCGGTTTCCCAAAAATATTATCTTTGATGTAATCTTCAACGTTAGTCATATTTTGCCCTCCATATGCCATAGTATATCTAAAATGTTGTTGTATTAAAAGAAAACTACTGTTTTTGCTGCCGCCTTCGGGTGTGAGAAATTCTGCCTGCTGTGGGACCGGCTCGAGCCAAAGTACGGTCTCGGGCTTCGCTTTTGAGCCGAAAACCGCGTCTCAAAAGTCGTCCATGTTATAAGGACTCACGTCCTTATAACATCTTCACTGCTGGCAGATTTCTCACACCCGAAGGCTAGTTATCTTTTAGTTCAAAAGATTTTGATATTACTCCCATTGAAATATACTTCCAATCTTATTGAAGGAAATACAATAACTCTCTAAGAAACAAAAGTAAATTCTTTATATCATACTTAATAAATTGAAATTAATCGGAAGTGCTGAGAATATTCTCAGCACTGGAGATGGTCAACTTTCAACCTTTAGCTGTATAATAATAGCAAAGAGAAAGGATGTGTTACTTATGGACGAAATAGTATTTTTTAATCCCGGCGATGCAATTGCCAATTCAAAAGATTACGGCGAAGCTGTCCGTGGAGCACAAATTTACAAGGCAAAAGATCCGTATGAATCATCCCTAATTATTGCTGAGGATGTTAGCGATAATAAGAGTTTTGCTGTTTACTTTGCTAAAGATGAGAAATCTCACCTTAAAGATTCTGACTCTAGCGTTGTTCAATATCACTTGAAGAAAAAAATTTAGGTTATTAACACAAAAACTCCAAATCCGTGCGATTTGGAGTTTTTTTATTTCTCATCTGAATAATATTCCAAAGTTTTCTTCAATTCTTTACGTAATCGTTCAATTAAAGATTGTGGTCCCAGAACTTTAACCTGTGCACCCTGGCTCAAAACCCACAATAAAGCTCCTTCTGAAAACAAATCTCCCTCAACAATTGTCACATCAGGATTCTCAGGGTCATCATCGTTAGAAAGATATGAATTTGGCACATTCTCTAATGTTACCTGTTCATTGCCTTCATAACTAAATTTATAATGAACATGATTTCCACCACTTAACAAAAAAGTCTTATTAATCATGCGACCAATATCTGGCCGTTTGTCTGCTGGAACATTGACCGCCTTTCCATTGGGAACAATTTTTCCAAACTGATCCATGCGATAAAGAAAAGTTTTGTCAGCGTCAATCAAATACATCATTATATAAAAATGATGATTATCATAATACATGCTCAGAGGTACGCCAACTTGGGCTTCTAAAACATTGGTCCCATTGGAAACTCCATTGTATTTGAATGTAATTGATTTCTTAGCAATAATCCAATCGGAGAATTGCTTAACTCTTGGAAAAATCAATCCATCCACGGCTGGAATATAACTTTCACTTGTCGTCGTCAAAAGTGTTTTAATATTCGATTGATCTTCAGTTGCGACAGACTCCAACAGTTGCTCAGTCACATCATTTAGTTCTTTTTTGCTTAAAGCACGGCTGCCAATCAGAATTTTCAAAATTGCCAAAACCTCAGCTGAATTTATAACTCCTATATTAGTAACGTAATATTTCTTTTGGACAGTATTGTAATGCAACACATATCTGGCTGAAAAGTCCTCGTTATTTCTAATTGCCTCTAAATCTCTGTGGAAAGTTCGACCCGATTTCCCATAGATAGCTCGGTAATTATCGAAATCGATTTTCCCGCCTCGTAACATTCTCATCAATATATTAACAATCCGTTCACTACTGTTCATTTGTTTATCCCCACTTTTTGATACTCAGGATTTCTCAAATGGCTTACTGATTAATCCTTGTAACAAAATTCAGACTATCATCTGGGGGTGTCACATTATGGCGATACAGAAGACTGAACAAAATTTCTTCAAAAAATATTAGTTTAATTTGAAAATGGTGGGAACGGACTTGATCGGATATTGAACATTAGATGCAAATAAGAGCTGCAATCCGATTGGGGATTACAGCTCTTATTTGTATTGGCACGTTAAATTGTTATGAAATCTAATAGTTTATAAAGCGTTTGTTTATTATCATCAGAAATTCTAGTTTGTAAAATTTCTTCACTTGTTTGGTTTAAAACTGAATTTTTTATATATGGAAAATCATTTACAACCATCTCACGTACATTGTCAGCCTTTGGTTCCAAATGAAATTGTAGGCCAACAATACGATGATTCATGATGAAACCTTGATTCTCCAACTTATCACTTGAGAATAACAATTGAGCTTGAGCAGGGATTTCAAACATTTCTTCATGCCAATGTAACACGTTCAACTCTTCGGGAATGTTAAGAAACTTTACATCGCGTCGATAAACTGGTGCAAAACCGACTTCTTTAGCTGGGGCCTTGGTAACGTCATATCCCAAAGTCTTAACAATTTGTTGGGCGCCGTAACAAACTCCAAAGATTGGTTTCTCTTGATCCATCAACGTTTGAATCAACTCACGTTCTTGCTCAATCCAAGGCAAATCGTCATTTGGACTCATTGGTCCGCCTAAGATTACAAGCATGTCAGTTTCTTCAGCGGTTGGTAAATAACCGAATTGATAAGGATGATAAATATACATTTCATGACCATTTTTTTGCGACCAATCCTGAATCATCCCTGGTCCTTCATTAGGTGTATGCTGTAAAACGTTTATTCTCATAAGAATCCTTTCACATCAACGGCAATGTTTGATTTGGGTATCGCCAATACCTCAAGATAAAGTAAGTATATCACGCTGCCTCAATCAAATATTCCAAAAAGGCAAACTTGGTACCACCGTGCTCTTTCAACGCTTCACCACCAGTATCCATTTGCCATAAATCAGAATTCAATTTGTAATTATTCTTTACACAGAATTCGTTTAATTGTTTCAAACCTTTACAAATTCCCGGAGTATTATTCTCAACTTTGACGACTGCATATTTTCCAGCTTGCTTTTCAATCTTAGGCATAGCTTTTCCACTGTTGTTAGTCGTCGACTCTTTGATTACTCTAAAACCAGCGTCCGCGTACAAATCAGCTTGGGCTCCAGGTAAATCGGTCAAAAATCCTGACTGCGAACCATCCATCAAGGCTAAAGTATCTAATTGTTTATAAAAACTGGAGAATAACTCTGCAACTTCCTCAGCAGTACAAGATACCGATGCCTTTGAACACCAGAATTCAACTTGTGGTCGTTGGAGAACCATAGATTGATAAAGTGGAACTTCTAACTCAGTTTCTTTATTCAACTTTTGCGCCACAACATCTTTAATCTTCGATAATTCATCAATCTTGGAATCAATACTAGCTTGGACATCTAACAATTCGTGGACCATAGCCTTGTCAGTCGTGGACTGTAACTCTTTGATGCGGCTCAAAGACACGCCCATTTTCTTCAGTCCTAAAATGAATAACAAATCATATAACTGACTGTATTCATAATAACGATAACCAGCGTCATTACGGGATTTGGGTTGAAATATGCCCTCTTCATCATAAAAAATCAGAGTTCGTCTTGTTGTGTTGGCTAGTTTAGCCATTTCACTTATTTTTAGCATAGTTACCTCCTAACTTTAAAGATATAAAACTCTATTATTTATCAGTATCTTTCAATTCATTATATTTCAAATTCTTACCGTAACTCTGATCAACTGGATATTTGGCACTATCCTTCTTTAACTTCTCATCCATGATTTCGTCAATATCTAGTCCCAAGTTGTCTGCCATCATATAAGAATAAATCAGTACATCAGCCAACTCCTCTTTTAGTTCAGTTGGCTTTTTTGATACAACCTCATCGGACTTTTTCCATTGAAATAATTCCAACAATTCTGAAGCTTCTAAAGAAATTGAAATGGCCAAATCTTTTTCATTATGATATTGGCGCCAATTTCTATCATCACGAAACTTATTTACCTTGTCCATAGTTTCTTTTGTCATATTTACAATGTTCCTTTCTGCGCTTCTAATAATCTATTCTGCAATTGTTCATCCACAGCGTATATATACAAGCCATGCACTCCACGTGTTAACAAAACATTTAACTCATTTTTCAACAGAGTATCCGATGCGTCAATCTTTTCCCCTTCATAGGTTCTTCTCTGTTTTGCTTTGGTATTTTGACTAGCACTTTTATCAAAGATAATCTTTCCGTCTCGATATTTTACAGAAGGACCAATTATCACTCCTGCATAATTAAGATCAAACCCTTGAATAGTAAATGTTGAACCCACTTCTCCAATGGTTTGTTCTTGTTCTGCCCAAGCTAATCCTTTATTATGACGCTTTTGTTCTTTCGTTTGTGGCAATTGTAAATTCCATGGCATTGAGAAATCACCAACAGTCACATTCCAATACTTTTCACCATTATCTGGTTTTTTCTTATCAATATATTTCCAATCAAAAGTTGCCAATAGCCTTGAAATACCAGACTCTTCATTCAATGATTTCTTGCTTAACTGGCCATACAATTCTTCAGGTGAATTAAAAACCTTTAAGTCATACTTATTATCCATTGGAATATTAGTGACTTTCTGCTCATCTGTAATTCGTCTAATCCACTCAACAGTATTTTTATTACCATCAATCCGCATTTGGTTGTGTAATTCTACTAAATTACCCTCACTCAATGCGTCAAGAGTCATACGGTTCAGTTTATCCAAACCCCAATATTGCTCTCTGGATAGAATCTGATTAGGGTCAAAAACTGCAACAACCACACGTGCACATTTTAAAAGGTCATCCAGTTGATTTTCGCCCTGATAAGATTGTTTACCCTGTGTCCACAACAAATGTGCTTCATCAACTAGTACAACATCAACCATACTTTTACCTAAATGATCATTAATAAACTTAGTTGGCTTCTCCACAGTCTCTGGATTGACTTTGGATCTGATACCTAACTTATTAGCTATTTGCTTATAAACCTTTAATTGTTGATCATGATTTACTAACAGTGTTTGTGTCTTATTTTTTAAAATACTATTATCACTATTTTCAGCTGCCATTTGCGTTAAATCATAAAAAAGATTGCTCAACAGCACTGTCTTTCCGGCTCCAGCCTCACCCTTTACTAAAATCAGTTGCCCAACTTTATCTCTATTCAAAGCCTCTTCAATCTTCATAATAATGGTATCTTTCGCAGCGAGTTGTTCTGATGTTAACCGATGAAACGGTGATGCTTTAAAAATGGCTGAGTCACGAATCACACTCAAGACTGGGAATAAATTCTTATCTATTTTCCTTAATTGTCCCCATATTTTATAGAAAATAGGGTCAAGTTCATCCGATGTGTAATATTCATCCTGCTGATTAGAACGACCATTGTGCACAAGCTCAACAGTATCCACGCCAGTCATATAGTGCATTAATTTATTTTCAATATCCAAAGTTAACGACTTATTAAAGTGGTCATGTCCAATCAGGAACATTTTTGCATCATTTGATTCATCAATCTTTTTCCAAAAAGTATCTAATCTGGAATCATCTTGTAAATGTTCAGATGTTCTTCGTTTAATATTATTTGTCTCACCAACATAAACAGAATATTTATTAGGTGTCACTTCGTCATTAACAATATAAATAGTTGGATATCTTAATAAATATTTCGAATTTTTTTCATTTTTGATTTCATTTTCAAAATCATCGATTGAATCATTATTATAAGAAATTTCACGAATAATCGGCGTTGATATATTTTTCAAAGCTATGACCCTCACTGTTTTAGTCTCTTTATTTATGATACCTTCTGACATCAATAAGTAAAAGCGTTTATGAATAACAAAAATCAACGAATAATCTATCGGAAAGTATTATTAAAATAATACTTTTACTTTTTTCAAAAAATTATATGTGACACAATGTGTCATAATTGCTTGTTATAATGAACCTATAAACAAAAACATGGGGGTCAATTATGAAAACAATTAACGTTAAAACTGACTACGAATTATATAAAGCCATCAATACTGCTGATAATGGCGACACAATTTCCTTAAAACCTGGCGAATATTTTGCAACTCACTCAATATTCTTATCCCTAAAAAAAAGCTTAACTATCAAAGGCCAATACGCCAATGCTAAAGCCACAAAAATCAATGGTGGTCTCTTCTTTGGCAAAAATGTAACTCTGATTCTGGAAAATTTAGTCATGACTTTCGATGATGAAAAAGGCAACACGCTCGCATTGTATGAAGGCGCCAAACTCTACTGTAACAACGTTATTATTGACCGCTCAAACACCTCCTCTTGGGACACCATTTATTGCTCTAATTCTTTTCTTTCTCTCAAAAACTCTGATATCCGTTCTGATCGTCAAAAAACTGCTACCAGTACATCCCTCGAAAATAGTCAATTGATTTCCATTGGCTCAAACATGCATATGCCTAAACTAATCAATTCTACTGCTTACTTGAAAGACTCATTCGTTTCCTATTCACTTATATTGAAAGAAAAATCTAAATTATTCTTCACTGATCTCGCCATTGATTCAACCCAAAATAGTGAATACAGTGATTTCTATGTTTCTGGCGAATCGACTGTCAATGGCGAAAACCTTGATTTTTACAAAGACGAACCCTTTATTGACGTCCTAAATAGTGATTTTGAAGGCAATAACTTCTTTGCTGGAAAAGATAAAGTCCGCTGGCGCTACGATAATGATTCAAATGTTCTTCTTGATGGCAATCAACCATTCAATAATGCTTTATAAAATAAAAACTGCAATCGATAACCTGATTGCAGTTTTTATTTGTCTTAATATTCAAAATTTGATTGTATCTAATATATTTATTCGAAAAACTTAATATTAAATACTTTTACATCCAACTAATACCGATTAACTAGTCGGAAGAGCTGGGAAATATTTGTGTGCCGTGGTAGAGACCGCCCTTTGGCTAGGGCCGTTCCGCACGGCTTGAGAATATTTCCCAGCTCTGGAGACGGCATACCACACATTATTTAGTTAGTCTGTTGTAACAATAACCTGGCCCATTGGACGATCATGTTTCATGATATACTCTTGTGCCGCTTGAATTTCATCAAGTTTGAATACCTTAGCAACTGGAATTGTTAAATGATTGTCATTAATCAACTTAAACATTTCCGTAATAATTTCATCATTAACATCAACACCATCAAACGCTGTGGCATATTTTCCACCAAGACTTTCAAATGGATCAAAGTTCTTCCAGACCCACTCGCCAGCTAGTAAACCGACAGTCGTATAGTAACCGCCACGTTTAACATGTGACAATGAATCGCCAACAACAGAAGCACCGACCATATCCAAAAGTCCATCGTATGATTCATCAGTTTGCAACTTGCCATCTTGATCAATAACAACGTCGTCTGCACCCATATCCAACAACATTTGGCGGCGTTCTTCACGTCTTGTAGTTGAAGTAACTTTGATACCCATAGCTTTTGCCAAAACTAAAGCTGCCATACCAACACCAGTTGTACCACCACGAACTAGCAATGTTTGACCAGCCTTCACCTTAGTAGTCTTCAAAGCACCAAAAGCTGTGTAAAATGTTTCTGGATAGTTGGCAAATTCAGCCCATGAACCATCGAAATCAACTGGATGAATAATGTCGTCGGGAACCAAAGCATATTCTTCCTCGCTACCATCAAAAGCACGACCAAAGCCACCATTAACAACCATGATTTTTTGACCCTTGACTAACTTACTATTTTTAGAAGGTTCTGAAACTTCCCCAACCGCTTCAACACCGATAACTCTAGGAAATTTGACCGATGGTGAACCGCCTTCACGTGTCAAAACTTCATAACGATGTACCGCAAAAGCTTTGATATTGATGACAGATTGATCATCTGTTGCCTTAGGCATTGGGCGTTCCTCAATCTTCAATACTTCTGGTCCACCGGCCTTACTAATAACAACTGCTCTCATATTTAAATATCTCCTCTTTTTAAAAATCAACTTCCAATCTCTATGCTCTTACTATAAACCGTCCCGTTACGTTACAGTCAATACCTAACTCTTTCAAAAAGTTTTTGAAAGCAATCTCACCCCCTAAAATGGTATTCTTAAGGGGAATCGGGATACAAAAAAAGCCGAGCAATCAACTCAGCTTACCCGCTATTTATATATATTCTAAAAGCTCAAAACAATTTCTAATTCAAGATTCAATAATATGGTCAACCCATTCTGTTGGAACAACAAACCGAGTGGAAGCCCTAGATTTGGTCTTTCTCTTTTCGAGTGCTATCTCGAATAGCCTTATAGACCTTCATTCTAGCTACACCAACATCGCGGACATTTTCCACCGCAAACTTCTGCGTAATACTGCCCTTACGGGAAATGTAATGATATAACGGAACATTATCGAGATAAAATTTTCTAGCAACCGTCGCATATTCCACGTTGAAAACTTGATCTTCCATCAAATCAAGATCAGTTTGAAAGCCGAGGTTATTTTCCTCAATAATCGAGCGGACATACGCTTTGTTCCATGTGTAACCCATTACTGTGCCGGTCATTTTAATTATCTGCTTGATAACCTCATCGCGGCCAACGATACTTGTTTGACGTTTAGCAACCTTATTTTTGACCTTGCCATTTTCGTTTTGATTGAAAAATCCGCAAGTGACCATATCGACATCTTCATCATTAAAGATTTTCAAAAAGTGGTCTACATAATCGGGTTCAACCCAATCATCGCCATCAATAAACGTTACTAACTCACCGTTTGCCATTGAAAGTCCCGTATTTCTCGCTGCAGAGACTCCGGAATTCTTGGTATGGCAAACAACAGATATCCAATCATACTTTTTTTCATACAGACGGATTATCTTCTGAGTTTGATCTGTAGAGCAATCGTCCACAATAATTAGATTGAAATTCTGATTAGTTTGAGCAACAACTGAATCAATCGAACTAGAAATGTAATTAGCTACATTATAAGCTGTCATAATAATTGAAAGTTTATTCTTCACCATAAATCACCTTAGTATTATTTTACTTCTAATGACCTAAAATACGCAACGACTCAGGGAGGAGAAAAAATGAAACGCATATTAAATCTCGAAGGTGCCATAAATTTACGTGAACTTGGTGGATATCCCACTAAAGATGGTACGACAATTAAATATAATAAACTCTTACGTTCAGGGGATATAAGTAACTTAACAGGAAAATCTTTAGCCTACCTTAAAAAATATGGTTTAAAGTATGTTGTTGATTTCCGTTCCAACGATGAACAACGCAATTGGGCAGATACGACTTCTGATTTTTACAAAATTTATTCAGACCCAGTTTATCCGCTCAAAGGCAATGGCGACAAGCTAGCTGGCATTATTAATCAAGGCAGTTACAACTATTTGGGCATGATTTATCAAAGCGTGGTTCTCGACGCCCACGGTCAACAAGCATATAAATTATTTTTCGATTTAATGTTGCACAATGATAAACCAGACCAATCATTGCTTTTCCACTGTGCTGCCGGAAAAGATCGGACCGGTATCGGTGCCCTCCTAATTCTCAAAGCCCTTGGGGTCGACGACGAAATTATCACTAAAGATTACCTATTGACTAATTTGATGTACGAAAATGACCAGACGATTGAAGACATTTTGAACGATAAAGATGGCAATCAAGACGTCAATCAAATGAATATGACCAAAGGTGATTTAGAAAGTATCACCTCAGTCTTTAAAGCAATCGAGCATTACTATGGAAGTTTCGAGAATTATTTGGACAAAGCTTTGGACATCGATGCCGATAAACTAGCTCAATTGAAGTCTATTTATACTACGCGTGACGCCAAATGATAATGTGTTAGAAATATTTTTTTGCTTAAGATAGTCGGAAGAGCTGAGAGTATTTATACTGAATAATCAGCAGCTTAATATCCTGTTATATCAAACTAGGTTGGCAATGTTAAATTCAGATTAGTTATAATTAGCTTGCAGGGGAGACGAACCTCACCTCTTACAAATCCAGCCTGTTCTTCCCTGTCATTTCCAGTGTGTAACATTTCCATACCTTAAAGTTTTGACTAATACAAAACCAACAATCGTTTTCCTCATACATCTTCCCAAATGTATGAGGTTTTTTTGCGTCCTCAAAAATAGTATCCTACCTACGTATGGTAATAGTTAAATATGCCGTCTCCAGAGCTGGGAAATATTCTCAAGCTGTGCGGAACGGCTCGAGCCAAAGAGCGGTCTCGAACCTCGGTTTGAAGCCTTGACACAGTTCGTCATGTCTCCAAACACGTCCGGTGGTATAAGTCGGGGAGAAAGCTCCCCGACTTATACCACTACCACGGCACACAAATATTTCCCAGCTCTTCCGACTAATTAATTGTTATTATTTGAATGTAAAAGTATTCAAGCAATTTTAAACTATGAAATATTTGTCATAGGCTATCAATTAGTAACATGCGTAGTATCCTATAATTAATTTAGCTAAAATAATTACCCATAAAGGAAAATCAGGATGAAATTTAAAAAACATGTCGGCTTTTATTTGCGATTCTTTACTTTACTAATCGTTATCGCAGAAATATCAATCAAAAATTTCACCCCGGTCTCGAAGACTTTTTACTTGGTGATTTTGATTCTCACTATTTTTTCAGAGTTTTTATTCTTCGGGCCTTTCAACAAACATCTCGATGAAAAATACTTTGAATATTTTGGTTACTTAACTTTCATTCTGCTAGGAATAATTCAGCTGGCTGATCACCAGACCATACTCATAATTTATTATTATTTTATAGCTGTTTCCGTGGCTGAATATGTCGTTAAACAGAATCCTAGGCCGAAACATATTATTATTATTCTATTTATAATTTACTTTGCGTTTTTCACGGTTCCGCGCTCTCTGGATTTAGATTACAGTTCATGGGTCAGTTATATCCAAGTAATCCTATCCCCTTACACAGTCCAGTTTTGGAGTACTTATCTGATTTCCTATTTATATTTAAATCTGGTCGAAAAGAACCGTGCCATTGATGCCTTGAACAAAGAATTGATGACTAAAGTTGATCAACTGCAAGACTATTCTAGTAAAATTAAGGAACTAACGCTGATTGAAGAACGCCAACGGATTTCCCAAAATTTGCATGACATGTTGGGGCATTCTTTGATTGGACTGCGGCTACATTTGGACGCCTTGAATCAGGTTATCGACAAAGATCCTGTAAAATCACATCAAATTCTCGACAAATCCAAAGGAATCATTGACCACAGTTTGGTTGAATTGCGGGAGACCGTCAACGAACTGAAGGAAACTAAGGAATTAGCTGATCTCGCGACTGCACTGCAAGAATTACAGAGTTCTATTTCGGTGACCGACAAAGTTAAAGTTGACTTGCAGATGTATTTTGACGTCAATAAATTGGATATTTCAGTTAAAGATATGATTTACAAAACTTGTCAGGAATTTATCACTAACAGTATCAAGCACGGTCAAAGCTCCCTAATTACAATTAAATTACGCAAAATTGATGATATTATGACGATGAATCTCAAAAATAATGGTTTAGATGCAAAAAATATTGTCGCCTCAAATGGTATCAATGGCATCAAAGAGCGCGTCAAAAAACTGAATGGTCAGGTCAACTTTGGCGCTAATAAACCAAGTGGTTTCAAGATTGACATAACAATTCCAATTGGAGAAAAAACTAATGATTAAAATGATTATCGCTGATGATCAAGCCATAGTTCGTGAAGGATTAAGCCTTGTTCTAGGTTTTGACGACGAAATAGAAATAGTTTTACAAGCCAAAAACGGTCAAGAAGCAGTCGAATATTTAAAAGATAACGAATGTGACATTGTCCTGATGGATATTAAAATGCCCGTCCTTAATGGTGTTGAGGCTACCAAAATAATCCATCAAGAATATCCCAACGTCAAAATTTTAATTTTAACAACATTCAACGATTACGAATATATTTTCCAAGCCCTAAAAAATGGAGCCAACGGTTACCTACTAAAAGATACCGACGGCAAAGAGTTGATTGCGGACGTCAAAAAAGTCTATAACAACGAGTCAATCATCGGCAGTCAAATCAGTAATAGCCTAGTAGCCGGACTACAAAATAACTCTCAACAAGACATGATTGCATCATTAACTTCCAGGGAACTAGAAATTGCCAGAGCAATCGCCGACGGAAAGAGCAACAAAGAAATCAGCACAATGTTGTTTCTATCCGAAGGAACAGTCAAAAATTACGTCACGAATATCTTTGAGAAACTTCAATTAAGCAATCGAACCGAAGTAGCGTTATTTATGAAGAAGTACGAATAATATCAACTATACATATTGAACTAACACAAAAAACATCTGAGAATAATTCAGGTGTTTTTTTATTTGATCTAAGATACTGAACTTTTCTTTCACTAGAGGTTTCATTCACCACTGCCGAACACGGTAACCAATCATCCACCCCCAAAAAATAGCCTTCGGGTATCAGTAAATTTACCTGCTGTGGAGGTGGTGTTATGGTTTTAGCCATTACACCACGGGGCGAACTTGGAGACTGGCCGAACTGTGGCAAGGCTTCAAGTCGAGGTTCGAGACCGCACTCTGGCTCGAACCGGTCCCCATAGCGGTAAAATTTACTGATACCCGAAGGCGGCAAGCCGCCATATGACTAAAGTCATAATAAACTCATGACCATTCTCAATTACCTTCAAAAAGTAATAATTATATACTTTTAACTGTTGAAAAATTAATAAACATATTTAGCACAAGCAGTAAACTTTAAAAATATTTAAATAAATTTACAATAAAATGCATATGGTGCTAGTTGATAACCTACTACAAATATTTCACAGTTTAAAATTGCTTAAATACTTTTACATTCAATTAATACCGAATAATTAGTCGGAAGAGCTGGGAAATATTTGTGTGCCGTGGTAGTGGTATAAGTACGGGAGGAATCTCCCGTACTTATACCACCGGACGTGTTTGGAGACTTGACGAACTATGTCAAGGCTTCAAACCGAGGCCCGAGACCGCTCTTTGGCTCGAGCCATTCCGCACAGCTTGAGAATATTTCCCAGCTCTGGAGACGGCATACTTAACTAGCACCACATGTAATAAATGCGTATGTATTACAATGCTTGCTAATATGACAGAAGAGGGGTAACTAAATGACCTTACTTGAGTTGAAGAACGTAAAGAAATCATTTATGTTAAATAAACAAGAGTTTCCAGTTCTAAAAGGTATTGATCTAAAACTTGACCGTGGTGAATTTGTTTCGATTCTTGGTGAATCAGGTGGTGGTAAAACTACCTTACTAAACACTATCGGTGGTCTAGATTCTCAATTCCAAGGTGACATTTTTGTTAATGGTCAGTCACTAAAGAAAGGCTCCGACAAAGCCTTAGATAATTATCGTAGTCATACAGTTGGTTTCGTTTTCCAAAGTTTCCATCTAATTAGCCACCTAACTATTTTAGAAAACGTTATGGTGCCTTTGGAAATGTCTTCATTAAATAAATCTCAGAGAACTGACCGTGCCAAGTCCTTACTAGCCAAAGTTGGCCTTTCAGAACATCTCGATAAGCATCCTAATCAATTATCCGGTGGTCAAAAACAACGTGTCGCTATTGCCCGTGCTTTAGCAAATGACCCAGAAATCATTATCGCTGATGAGCCAACCGGAGCTTTGGATTCTGAAAATACTGAAGAAGTATTGAAGATTTTGGATGAAATTGCTAAAGAAGGTAAATTGGTTATTGCCGTTACCCACTCGCAAATCGTTGCTGACTACGGAACTCGAATCGTCCACCTGCAAGATGGTAAAGTCGACTCTGATAAGAAATTACGGGACTCTTACTCAGTTCCTAATGAAACTTCAACTGAAAAGAAAATTACTCACTTGAGTTTTGGCGACACCTTCCGTTTAGCTTGGGAACACATGCGTTACACCAAAGGACGGAATATTTTAATCATCATTGGTGCAGCTATCGGTATTTTCTCCGTTATCTTCATGCTTGGCTTGGGTTCTGGTATCACCAGCTATATCAACGGTGAAATGACTAAGCAAGTCAATCCCAATGCCATTCAAGTAACCAAAAATGTGTCACGTGATAACACTGATCCTAATAGCATCAATGTCAGCAGTTCCGATATTAATCGGTTCAAAAAAATCAAAAATGTTAAAAAAGTTGAAAAAGCTTATTTCACGCAATCACCAAAGGTTAACTACAATAGTAAAAATGTATCCGTCCCTATTTTCCAAACTTGGAACGCAACTGAAAAACCCGATGACATTACTAAAGGTACGAAACCGGGCAATAATCAGATTATATTATTGAAATCTGACGCTCAAAAACTAGATAAGAAAAATTACAAGAATATGGTTGGCAAGACCGTCAAGATGTACGTGACAAGTCTTGATAAGAATAATCAACCAACACAAATTGCTATGAATCTAAAAGTCTCTGGTATCATCAAATCTGGTTCCTCAGCAATTACTTACAACACCTTGGAATCAGCTGCTAAAGATGCCAACGTCGCCTTAAAGCCAAATTTTGCCACTATCACGGTAAATGAGACATTGAACGTTAAAGCAGTTCAAGAAAAGGTTAAGTCATACAAGACAACCATCGATAAGAAGAAACAAAACAGATATGTTATCACTGGTGTCGGTGCAATTATCGATTCACTGAATACTTACTTGAGATTAGCCTTTGACGTACTCGCAGCCATTGCCGGTATTTCACTACTAGTTTCAGCAATCATGATAATCGTGGTACTTTACATCAGCGTTTCCGAACGTACACAAGAAATTGGTATTCTTCGTGCTATCGGTGCCAGAAAGAAAGATATTAGAAATATGTTCATTTCCGAATCATTCTTGATTGGACTTCTGTCAGGCGTCTTTGCTTCAATCATCGCTTGGCTAGTACAGATGGGAACCAATTCCATCGCCCAAAGTGCTTTCAAGGCGACAATCGTGTCAATCTCCCCAGGTAACTTTATCTTCGGTATCGTTATCAGTATTGTCATCAGTTTGTTAGCCGCCCTAGCACCTTCAAGACGTGCCGCAAAACTAGATCCACGTGATTCATTGACAGATGAATAATAAGCAATAAATAAATTAATCCTCTAACAGTTGTTGTTAGGGGATTTTTATTGGTTTATTGCCGCCGAAGATTGTGAGAAATTTCAACCTGCAGTGTGACCGGCTCGAGCCAAAGTGCATTCTCGACCCTCGATTTTGAACCGAGGTCTCAAAATACGTCCTGTGCTGTAAGAGTGGAAAATCACCCCTCTAACACCACTTTCACTGCGGGCAGAATTTCTCACAATCTCCGGCTAAGTTTGTTTTAATAATTTGGGATATTTGAAATTATTCAGATACGATTTAATACCTCTCAAATTTATATATGATCAAAATATTTTAGATGAAATTAAAAGGTAAAATTATATATAAATCTATTTATAGTCCACGCAATATATAATATTGAAATTAGTCGGAAGAGCTGAGAGTATTCATCCGCTGTGGGTGTGGCGTTAGGACGGCCGTTCTTGCCGTTCTTACGCCACCGGGCGAGTTTGGAGACTTACCGATCTGTGGTAAGGCTTCAAACCGAGGTTCGAGACCGCCCTTCGGCTCGGACCGGTCCGCATAGCAGATGAATACTCTCAGCTCTGTAGACGGCCTTCAAAAAGAATTTTAAGCAAAGTTTAGGAAAATTTTGTATAATTGAGTTTCGGATATACAACATGTGACCTTTCTGTGAACTTTCACCTAATGTCTTCCTATAGAAAGAGTTGTCTTGTATACTTGTTTTGTCAACATACTGGAGGAATGCGTATATGTTTTGTCCAAATTGTGGCCACAAAGTAGAACCAGATCAAAAGTTCTGTGATAACTGTGGTTGGGCCCTTAAAAAGAAAAACACTGAAAATACAAATAACGAAAAAGATGATGATTCAGTTCGCTCATTGTCTGAAATTGAAAATGAATTAAATCAAGAAGAACCTACTGAAAAGCCTGCTCCAAAGCCTCATTTACAACAAGCTCCTGCTCAGGAACGTGAATATGGTTCAGTTGATAATCCTAAACCAGCACCTGTTCAACAACCAAAGCCAAAAGCTGTTCGTCCCGATCCAGAGCCTGCTATGAAGACTTATGAAGGATCCAATCGTTCATCTTTCAGCAAGTCGAGTGCATCTGAACCTGTCGATGATAAGACACAGGTTTACAGTAAAAATGATTTCAATCCTATCTCACAAAAGCCTTATAAAGCTGCTGAACACGAGGATACCTTTAAAAAGACTTTTAACGACCCTATCAAGGATCCAATTGGCAATCCCTTTGAACCAACTGAGAGTGAAAAGCGTGCCGCTGAAGCTAAGAGAAAGGCCGAAGCAGTCGACCCTAACGATGGTTTTATACACAATATGATGAAATTTGCGAAAAACAACGTCTATGTCAGTATATTTGCCGTTATCATCACAGCTATTCTTTTAGTAGTTAAGAGAAATTACGGTTATATCGCCTTAGCCATCGTTATTATTCTTTGGTTCTTGCTTTCACAATTACGTCACGGTAATGAAGTCGGCGCTAATAAAGCCCTCAAGCGAGAAACATCTTTGAAAAAAGATTCTAATAATGGCAATTCAAATCCTGCAACAGAGACTTACAACGAGCGTCCTGCTAAGCAAAAGAAGGAACGCCACGATAAATTTGACCGTCCAGCTGATCGTCTTCAACCAAATCACAAGACGACAACACAAAAGATTATTATTTTCTCATCAATCATCGGATTTATCGCCTCAGTTGCTGGTCCATTCTTAGATGGACTTTCACTTTCTGGAACCATCGCCAACGCTGCTAATTACACTGCTAATAACTTGGGTGCACAGCCAACTTGGATCACTAATGGATTCTCAGCTATCCGTTTAATCTGTTTCCTTTCACCAGTCATCGCTTTGATAGCTGGTTGCTTCAGATCACGTGGTAGTATCCGTTTGGTTAGAATCTTTACCTTCCTACCAACAATTCTCTATGCAGCCTTGTACGCTGCTTTGAATGCAGGTTTGGTAAACTCTTCAGCAATCACTGGCCAAGTTGTTATCAATGCTAGCCGTTCATTCGGAATGAGCTTCTACGTATTGTTAGCCACATCAGTTATTTCATTGATTATGGCTTACAGTTTACGTCCTAGAATTAAATAATATTTGCCGTTTCCAGAGCTGAGAGTATTCATCTGCTGCGCGGCACGGTCCGAGCCAAAGTTCGGTCTCGGGCCTCGGTTGAAGCCTTTCCAAAAACCGGAAAGTCTCCAACACGTCCGGTGGTGTAATGTTAAAGTTCTAACGCCACTTTTGCTGCTGATAAATACTCTCAGCTCTTCCAACTAATCTAATTTTTTAAAAAAACTTTAAATCATTTAAAAAGATGCCGTCTTTACTTCGGTGTCTTTTTTTGTTTGCCTAGACATTATGAAGCAACCTATAAAACATAATTAATTAAATATATTTTCCCAATCATTCACTATTATCACTAACTAAACTAGCCGGAGATTTCGAGGAAGAATAGGAGCCAGCAGTGGTTGTGATGTAAGGGCGTTTAGCCCTTATATCACAGGACGAATTTTGAGATTCGCGGTCTATGCGAAGCTCAAAATCGAGGGTCGAGACCGCCCTTTGGCTCGAGCCGGTCCACACAGCAGGATCCTATTCTTCCTCGAAACCGGAGGCGGCAACATAATTTTTATTCATATTTCAACAAATAATTTTACCAATATCTCACTATTTGTTTAAACAATTTTCGATATACTTACATTGCCCAGTATATTGGAGGTGCTCCTATGAAACATCACAAATATACCAAAACAATTATAAAATCATTTTTACTACTATTATTCCCCATCACTTTACTAATGTTTGCGACCACTGCGACCAATCACAAAATTAAAGCTGATGATGAAGAAATTGTTGTTCAACCAAAATTCAAACCGACTAAGTCACCTAAGAAATTCATCGGTATTTGGTTGACTAGTGGTTACAATTTACAGCCTCAAGAAAATTACTACACAACTGTTGAAGATTCCGTGACAATCCGTACCAATACTGGTCGTTCTGTTTGGGCGGCCATCACTGGTGCCCTTGACGGTATCCATTTCCGCTGGTGGAAGACAACTGACGGACTGACTTGGACTGAAGTTGATAAAGATGACAACGGTCAAAAAAAGAATTTTACAGTTACGCCAACTGAGACGGGAACGACTTGGTATCAATTGGATACGCAATACTACACATACCTAACCTGGTATTTAAAAACTCACCTTTATTCCCAAGTCACTGCGGTTCACGCGCTTTCCGAAGCTGTCGATGCCTTGTCGATTGACGTTACTGTTGATGACGATTACCTTTACAACACAAGTGACGAATTATCCAACACTACTTACGCACACGCCAAGCCTAACCCAACTAACGCCACCGGAAATTTGACTTGGTCTATTGATAACCCTGATTTGGCAACGATTGATGAAGACGGGCAAATTACTGCCAATAACAAGGGTAATTCAGGTGTAGTTACTGTAACTGCAACCATCACAAATAAAAATAGTCCCCCTGCCACGGGTTCTCAGAAAGTCGAAATTGGAGGTGGGCTCGATGATCAAACTGTTAAATCAGGTAATAGCGCCACTTTCGATTTGAAAGGTAATACCGGTGGCGACGCTGATGAAGATGACGACGATACAGGTACTATCACGATTGATTGGTACAAATATCTGCCTGGCTCCGATAATAAAGTTAAAGTGGCAACCGGTGAAGATACAACTTACGTTACTGACATTGCGAGCATGGATGACGATGAATCCTATTTTCAAGCTGTCATCACTTTGAAATCGGGTAAAATTACTAAGACCATTACCTCTAACAAAGCTAAGTTAACTGTCATTCCATCTGGAGAACCAGATATTGATATTAACAATACTTTGGACAATGAAACGTATACCGATTCTGAAGATACCGATTTAATCCTCAACAAAGTTATCAACAATGACAATATTACCTATCACGATACTTTGACCAATCAGAGTTCTGAAGGATTGCTGAAAAATGGTTATTATGTAATTCCCATGCGCCAAGGTACCAAAGTTAATTCGGTCATAGTTGGTGGCACTGAATTGACCGAAGATCAGTATGAAATCATCCCTGAAGATGACGACAACTCCGACAATTTGGTCATGAATATTGGCAATATAAATACCAACGGCCAAATTGAAATTGAAGTTAAAACGACCGCTCAAAACATCACCCAACAAGATACTTTCCAATCTACTCCTTACGTTTATGGAACCGATAATGATGGAAACCTTTATCGACGAGAAGCACGCAATGAAGTTATCAACTATATTTCTAACCAGCTTGAAACCAACATTCAAAATATCGATTATGGCACAATCATTTCATATAAAAAGAACATCCTGAAATATCGCCCTGACAAAATCAATAATCCCAATAATATTGTGGATATTTCCGACAATCGACGGAATAAAGATGCCATGAATGTGTATGTTTCACAGCAAGATGAATTCACCCACGAGGCCTCTGGAACTGTGCTGCCAGTGAGCTTACGCTATTATCAAAATGGCTCGTTTCAAAATATTATTAACGATAAAGTACCGGTTTCCTCTTCCCAAATTGGTGATGAGTTAGCATCAATTGCTTGGAATAAAACTGAGGGATTATTGCTACATGTTGACGACAGTCCGATGTTTGCCGGAAAATACAGTACCTCAATTATTTGGCATTTTGAAAATAGTTTATAAATTTTAAAAAAGGACCATGAAATCTCGACGATTTCATGGTCTATTTATTTAATCAGAAATTTAAACCACAACCTGTGATATTTGGTATCTCCATTTTTAGTTTTCCTATATTATTGATATTGGTATATATATTCTTGTGGGAGGAAATATTATGCTTTCATCTGGAACCATTAAACGGGGAATTAAATTAACTCTACTATTTTTATTTTTACCAATTCTAATGGCATTGTCAGTCAATGATTTTGATGCAAGGATCGATTCTACTTATATTACTGACGCACCAAGCGGCTTTGGTGAGCCCTCACCTATGGCAAATAAAGTCGGAATTCTTGTGACGAGTACTGGCATATCCAAGCAAGTCCAAGATAACTATAATGTCACTTTGGGAGATACAGTTAATATTTCTGCCGATGGTGAAAGAACCCCCTTGGATTTTGCAAGTGGTGGACTTAAGTCGGCTCTTGATTATCAATGGTCGATGGTCACTCCCAACAAAACCTGGAATGATATTGAAGGGGCAAAATCAAATACCTTAAAGTTCACTCCTCATCAGGAGGGGACTTATTGGTTTCAGCTTAAAATAACATATTACATTCAAAACTTGCTTAATCCCTTTTACCCATATCAAAATAATATGTACACCAAAGTCGCAAAGGTAATTGTCACAAAAAATAGAGTTAAAGTAGATTCTATTGATATAAAAACTAGCTCAGATTATATTTATAATAAACGTAACTTTTTCAACGATAATTCTACATACGCCTCGGCGATAATAAAACCCACCAATTCAACTGAACAAGTCAAATGGTCGCTCGTTCAAAATGATAAATTAGCTGAAATTGGTGATAATGGACAAATAAAAGCAAATCTAGTTTCAGATGAGGATAATCAGTCTGGTGAAATTGAAGTACACGCCACAGCCAATCATGACTTGCAAGAAACTGAGCTTGTACATATGGCTAAAAAAATAAACGTCGGTGGTGGTTTACTTGATACGCACGCTTCAGTTGGAAATTCAGCCTTATTTGAAATTCAGGGTATTAACTCTCCCAAGAGTAGAATAGCTACTGATAATATTAATATTACTTGGGAATGTAAGAAAAAAGGAACAGATAAATATCAAGACATCTCATCTTCAAATAAATCTGATAATAAATTTGAGTTTAAAACTTCCGATGTTTCTCTTTCAGACGACGGCGACTTATATCGTGCGACTATTAAAACATCGATTAATAATGAAGAACAAAGCTATACGACTAACCCTGCAAGATTGATAGTTCACTCACCTGAGACTTCTAATATTGATTTCTCAACTAGTATTCATAATGGCATTAATTATGATGAAAATGATAAGAATATCAATCTTTCAAATATTTCCTCACATGATGAAGTATCATATGACTTTATTCTCAGTAATTATAGTAATAATGACATCAAGGACTCCACATTAAGTATCTTAATATCCAAATATACTGACACAAATAAAGACTCCATTTTGCTCGATGGTAGTATTGAGTCACCTGAAATTCAGATAGGTGAAAATTTCAAACATCTGACATTTAAAATACCAACACTAAAGTCCAAAGAGACAAGGAAGATTCAAGTAAGAATCAATTCTACAATTATAGAAAAGAGCCAAACATTAATATTTCATCCAACATATACATATGTCCAAAATGGTTATCATACTGCTGTTGGTCCAGAGTTATCTTTAAAGTACACTTCCGATAGTATTGAACTTCATCCTAAAAATATTGTATTTGAACCAATAACCTACTTTGACCAGAATCACATAAAACATAGAACATCTTCTAATATTCCCATTACATTTGACGACCAAAGAAAAGATAAATCAAAGGGTATATCTGTATATCTACAACAAACCTCTAATTTTATGGACAAAAGCAAAAACATACTACCATTCCATTTGATTTTTTATAAATCTGACGGAAGTGCTAACGACATAAAAGATATGACTCAAATAGCCACACTTAAACCCAACTTTCCAATTGATCCAATTCATTGGGATAGGAATCATGGACTTCTTTTGCACGTCGATAACTTCAATAACCTGACCCCTGGAAACTATTCAGCAAACATTACGTGGACCGTTATACAAGCACCAAGTTGAAATGACAAACGGTACAATTCACACGCATTAAATTGGATAACGTCTCAAAATGTTTATACTTAGCATTAAGAAGAAAAGAAACGAACTAGAGTAATTCCTCTTCTTCGGAGTCTCACGAAAGTGAGCGTACATCTACCAAGACATTCGCGATTTAAAAAGGTCGCAGTTGCGGTGGTTGTAATGAATGGGAATAGTTTTACAAATTAAATTGAATCGAGATGAGGCAAAATCAAAAATTTATTTGAGTTTTGCAATATCGATCCATGTTAATTCATAAATATTGTATTTGGAGTAAGTTTCTGCCCCTTTTAAAAACCAGTAAGCTATTAATTTTCATAATGAATCCTCCGAAAAGACAACTTAGTCTAGACAAAAAGGCCCCGGGATAAATTTCAGTCTGTGCACTGAATCCCGAGGTCATTTTTGTGTTTATTTTTCTAAGAAGCTCATGCGGTCAGCAATGTTTGTGATAACTCCATCGACACCCCAGCTCAATAGTTGTTGTGCGCGATTGATGTCATCAACTGTCCAAACGTTGATTTCATAACCGTAATCTTTCATTTGTTTTACTTTATCTTCAGTTAAACCTGAACTGTCTGGATGAACGATTTTAGCATGACAAGCTTGCATTACTAAATTCCAATCGTCACCTAAAGTTGCTCGGCTGAACAAAACAGCGTATTTCAATTCAGGTCTTAATTTATACATTTTCTCAAGCATAATTGGATTGAAACTAGAGATAATCAATTCAACGTGATCATCCAATCTGTCCAAAGCTTTCGAAAATTCTTCAACTAATCGGTCAGCCAAATAATTAGCATTGTCCCCTACAACACCTTTTAGCTCGATATTAGCATTTATTTTGTGGATATTTAGAAAATCAATCAATTGATCTAGTGTTGGAACCTTTTCCCCACGATACTTTTCGGCAAACCAATATCCGGCATCAGCAGATTCAACTGTGGAACTGTCCACTGTTTCGATCGAACCAGATTGGTTAGTCGTACGATTCAATTTGTCATCGTGAATCACAAAGACCTTTTCATCCTTAGTAATGCTTAGATCAGTCTCAATCCATTTAACATCATGATTAACGACCACATTAAAAGCAGCCATCGTATTCTCTGGAGCTAAGGTTGGTATTCCTCTATGAGCAATAATTTTTTTATCCATAGTAATCCTCCAATAAGTAGAGTATACAACAATATACGAGGTACAAAAAAACCGAGAGTACAATATGTATCCTCGGTTTTATGGGATTCTTGTGATTATTTTATCGGTTTGGTTATTTTTATATAGGCAGTGGCTCTAAAACGAGCTACACAAGGGCAACTCCCTGTCTCCACTCTCTACCTAAAACGAGTTCCGCAAGCCAATTTCTTCCGCTTTGCATAGCTTCCCAAATCATCCGCAAGGTACACGGATAATTCGTGAAGCTACGCAAATGCTCGGGAATTCCCAGGCTTGCTCCACTCTCTACCTATGCTTGGTATCTTGATACTCCATCAAGATAAGTTTCTGACAATGTCATATCATCATCAAGAACGATGAAATCGGCATCTCTACCGTCAGCGATAATACCACACTTGTCAGCTACTTTTGAACTCTTAGCAGCTGTGTAACTAGCCATTTCTACGGCTTCTTCGTCTGTAGCAATGTTCCAGTCAACAACGTTCTTGATAGCATCTTTAAGCAATAGAATTGAACCGGCAAGGTTGTGTGTTTCGTCTGTTAATCTTGCTGTACCATTAGCAACTACAACTGGCAATTCACCCAATACATAGTTACCATCTGGCATCAAACCGGCACGCATACAATCAGTAATTAGGGCAACATGTTCAGCACCCTTCTTTTCGATTACGATTCTTGCAGCAAATGGGTTAACGTGGTGACCATCACAGATTAATTCGTCATCAACTAGGTGCATTGAAAGTGCAGCACCAACCATACCTGGTAGACGGTGGTTTAATCCACTCATTCCGTTATATGTGTGTGTAAATCCTGTAGCACCAGCTTCAACACAGGCTTTAGCTTGTTCAAATGTAGCATCACTGTGACCTAAGTAAACAGCAACGTCATCTGAAGCAACGGCCTTAACGAATTCTGGAGCACCTTTTCTTTCAGGAGCAATAGAAATTTTCTTAATCATACCGTGAGCAGCATCTTGCCAGTCTTTGAATTCTTCGGCATCAGGATCTCTGAAGTACTTAGGGTTTTGGGCACCCTTGTGTTTTTCAGTATAGAAAGGTCCTTCAAAGTGAATACCTTGAATTTTAGCACCAGTGGCTTTTTGATAATTGTCACCGATTGTTTGACAGATGTGTTTTAGTTGATCGTGTGAAGCTGTCAAAGTTGTTGGTAACCATGAAGTTACACCAGCTTTAAGCAAACCTTCTGACATTTCGTTCAACTTTTCAAAATCGTCATCCATAACATCGTGGCCAACAAGACCATGAATATGTGTATCAACAAGACCTGGGGCAATAAACTTGTCTGAATAATCAACAATCTTGCCTTCTGGCTTCTTTTCGTCAGCAGTAAAGAATTTACCAAACTTACCGTCATCGGTAACTTCTAGATAGCCACCGTTTTCAGTTGTGTTTTTTAAAAAGAACTTCTTAGCATGAATATAATATGACATTTTCTAGTCTCCTTACTAATTTTAACAATTTCATTATAACATTGTGTAATGGTCTATACCAAGACTAATCATGAACTTTTTCACAAAATATTATTTAATCAAAGACATTTCATTCGATACATTGAAATTTAAAATAGTAATAGAATTGGAAGTATGTTTCCAATTTTTACTTTTTTCTTACAAATTGGAAACATACTTCCAACTTTTGCTTTTTTCTTACAAATTGGAAACATACTTCCAACTTTTGCTTTTTTCTTACAAATTGGAAACATACTTCCAACTTCTGCCTTTTTCTTACAAATTGGAAACATACTTCCAACTTCTGCCTTTTTCTTACAAATTGGAAACATACTTCCAACTTTAGTTTTATTGAATTAACTAAGAACCATAATAAAAGGGATACTGAAGATTTTTGTCTTCGGTATCCCTTATTTAATCTCAATTATATAGGCAGTGGCTCTAAAACGAGTTCCGACAGGGCAACTCCTTCCGCTTTGCATACCTTCTCAAATCATCCGCAAAGTACGCGGATAATTCGTGAAGCTACGCAAATGCTCGGGAGCTAACCGCCCTGTCTCCACTCTCTCTAATTATGCTTGGTATCTTGAAACTCCATCAAGATAAGTTTCTGACAATGTCATATCATCATCAAGCACAATAAAGTCAGCATCTCTACCGTCAGCGATAATACCACATTCATCAAGTACTTTAGAACTCTTAGCAGCTGTGTAACTAGCCATTTCAACAGCTTCTTCGTCCGTAGCAATGTTCCAGTCAACAACGTTCTTAATAGCATCTTTCAATAGTAAAATCGATCCAGCTAAACTATGTGGAGCTTCCTTCAATTTAGCAGTTCCGTCGGCAACAACAACTGGTAATTCACCCAATACATAGTCGCCATCTGGCATCAAACCGGCACGCATACAGTCAGTAATCAACGCAACGTGTTCTGGTGTCTTCTTTTCGATTACAATTCTAGCAGCATATGGATTAACGTGGTGACCGTCACAGATCAATTCGTCATCAACTAGGTGCATTGAAAGTGCAGCGCCAACCATACCTGGAAGTCTGTGATTCAAACCGCTCATACCATTATATGTATGTGTAAATCCGGTAGCACCAGCTTCGACACAGGCTTTAGCTTGCTCAAATGTAGCATCACTGTGACCCAAATAAACGGCAACTTTATCAGATGCAACGGCTTTAACAAATTCTGGGGCACCCTTTCTTTCAGGAGCAATAGAAATTTTTCTAATCATGCCATGGGCAGCATCTTGCCAATCTTTGAATTCCTCAGCATCAGGATCTCTAAAGTACTTAGGATTTTGAGCACCCTTGTGTTTTTCAGTGTAGAAAGGTCCTTCAAAGTGAATACCTTGAATCTTAGCACCGGTAACTTTCTTATAGTTATCACCGATTGTGTGGCAAATACTCAATAATTGATCATGTGAAGCTGTCAAAGTTGTTGGCAACCATGAAGTTACACCAGCTTTCAACAAACCTTCTGACATTTCATTGAGCTTGTCAAAATCATCATCCATAACATCGTGGCCGCAAAGACCATGAATATGAGTATCAACTAAACCAGGGGCAATAAATTTGTCAGAGTAATCAACAATCTTGCCAGCTGGTTTTTCTTCATCAGCAGTATAAAACTTACCGAATTTACCGTCATCAGTGACTTCTAGATAACCACCGTTTTCAGTAGTATTTTTCAAAAAGAACTTCTTAGCATGAATAAAATATGACATTCTCAAATCTCCTTCTACTTTTTTCATTGATAATTAAATATGCCGTTTCCAGAGCCGAGAGCATTTATCTGCTATGCGGACCGGCCCGAGCCAAAGTTCGGTCTCGAACCTCGGTTTGAAGCCTTACCAAAGACCGGTAAGTCTCCAAACACGCCCGGTGGTGTAAGAGCTAAAGCTCTAACGCCACACCCACAGCGGGTAAATAATCTCATCTCTTCCGACTAATTTAAATACTTTATTCCTCAATTACATTACTAAATATCTACGCGTTCAATTGGGGTTCTATCCAATATTATAATTCTCCACTTTAAATCAAACACATCAGTTCAATCCCAAGAGAATAATAATTCCAATATTTTAATTAACCTAGCCTCCGGTTGACAGTTATTCACCAGTAGTGGAGGTGGCGTTATGGCTTTAGCCATTACACCACGGGGCGACTTTGGAGACTCGCCGGTTTTGCGAGGCTTCAAAGCGAGGTGTGAGACCTTGGCTCACGCCGGTCCCCACATCAGGCGAAATAACTGTCAACCGGAGGCGGCAGTGAACACAACACATAAAAGGTTGAAACAAATTAATGTTTCAACCTTTTTGTTTCATTAATTACTATTCGTAATCGTGAATTGTAACACCTTTGACAACACGGTTTACTGTACCGCTTGCTGATGGTGTATCAGGTGTGTTGTTAACTTTGATTGAGTTCATCAATGCAAATGTTTGTGCGAACACTACGTCTGGTAATGCTTGATATAGTTCTGGTAGATCTTTGGCTCCAGCTTTAATGAAGAAGTTGTCGCCTGAGAAGTCGTTGTCATCTGATGTACCAACTCCAACAACTTTCTCACAAATTTCGTCACCCTTGATTTCTTCCAAGATATCTACATCGTATTGACGAGTATATTTATCATTGCTCATGAAATCAAAGACGATTGTCTTTCCGTTAACATATGACTTTGGACCGTGACGGAATCCCATTGATGAATCAAAGATTGTTGTCAATGCTCCGGCAGTTAATTCTAGTACCTTCAATTGGGCTTCACGAGTAAGTCCTGAAAGTGAACCACTACCTAAGTATGTAATACGGTCATAGTCTAAATCAGCGTAGGCTTGAATTTCGTCCTCACGACTAATAACTTCTTGACCCATCTTAATCATTGTATCAACCCAAGCTGTTTTCTTATCTTCAGCACTTGTATCAAAAATCAATGCGGCCGTTAAGGTCATGCAAGAGAAGCTTCCGGTCATGGCGAATCCCTTATCATTTGAAAGTGCTGGTTGAAGAAGTAGAAGATTACCGTCTTCGTTTTCAGCTTTCTTAGCTAAATGTCCTTCTGGAGCACAAGTGATAGTGATTTGATACAAATTCTTGATAAGCTTTTCAGCTAGTTCTACAGTAGCAACACTTTCAGGAGAGTTACCACTTCTAGCGAATGATACTAAAATTGTTGGATCATCACTTCTTAAGTTATCTAGTGGAGCAGAAACAATATCAGTTGTAGGAATACTTTCAAAAACAAAGTGTGAAGTATCGCCAGCACGGTTTAAATATGGTCTAAGCGTATCCCCTACATAAGCTGAAGTACCAGCACCTGTGAAGATAACTCTGATTTTTTGGTCTGGATATGTCGAAGTTATTTTACCTAAAAAGCTATCTATCTCAGATTTTTTAGCTGTGTAGTTTTGGAAAGCTTCTTTCCATAAGTCTGGCTGTTGTTGAATTTCACGAGTAGTGATCTTAGCACCCATCTTTTCTAGTTCTTGATCTGTTTTTGTAAACATGATATTGGATCCCTTCTCTAAATAATTTTTAACCTAAGAATTTTATGTGAAGCACTGCTAATTCTTTAACGGTAAAGTCAACGTGATAGATTCCTTTAGAATCCAAGGTGACATCTAATACTTGGTTTTGAACTGAATTATCCGTGTCACGATATGTAACTGAAACTTGTTTAACATTACGATCTTTCAAGAAGAAATTAATCCCATCAACATCATCAATCGACCAGTTGCTGATAATCATTTCTGATTGGTTTTCATCAATGATCATCTTGCAATTGTACATGTTGACCAAATGTGGCACGCTTAATTGTTCTTCAAAGAATTGCTTCAAATCTCCCTCACGAATGTCAGTATATTGAGCTTGCCAACCATACTTTGGAGAATCTGTCATTGGTAGGACATAGAACTTATCGTCGCTGACAGTTACTGGTCCTAACTTGTTCTCTAAACGGTCATAAGCTGATGAATGTACTGTCACCTGAGATTTATAATCAACTTTTACATAGTCGCCTGTGTGAGTTAACATGGTCAATCTTGGATTATTGATGCCAGAAATCGTTTCACCATCAAATTGTTCAAATGATTGATGTCCAGAACGATTCTTGATAACTTCAATATCCGTTGCATTGATCAAATTCAATAGATGACGATTGTTCAAGATAATTACGGCATCCCCGTCCAAAAGAACGAAGTTACGTGTAAACATCTGTCTGATTTGTTCATCAGATAAGGTATTCAAAAAGTTTCCGGTAATCGCAACACACTTATTTTTGATTTCCTGACCAATATAATTAAGTGGCTTGGTTGCAATACCAAGTGTTGACAGCAACTCTAACCATTGTGTCTGCGAAGCCATCAAACCTTCAAGTGTTCCCTCATTGTCGATTTTCGTCTTAGCAACGTCTTGATTCATTGGAACAATAACACCACTTCTATGTTCAATGGCGATTCCATTTTCATATAAGAAGTCTAAATACGCTTTATCATCGTTTAATAGGGAGTCATAACGATACGTCGTATTAATGCCATCACCCATCATGCTGAACATGTTAAGTAGAACACCATCCGCATGAACAAAACTAGTTGTATCTAATTGAAATTGCGTAAATTTATTTGATTTAGCATATTGCGAATACAAGAAACTTTCCATTTCAGGATAAATCTTGTGTTTATCACCAATTTCAGTTCTCGTAGCAACTGTATATTTCTCAAAATCACGAGCATATTGTTGAGGACTGACCTCGTTATATGCTGGTAAATGTGGACGTGATACAGCTGGTGTATCTTCACCGCTCAATTCGTCCAAGAGCTTTTGCCAATCACGACCTTCGAGTGCGTGAACTTCTGGCCAAGAACTCATCAAACCTAGGCGAGTCGTTGGAGATACAGCGTGAACTTTTTGTTCAATCATATGTGCAACATGTAAAATCTCCGCACGTGCAACTTGTAAATATGCATTACGATATTTATTTTCTCCACCAGTGAACATCTTGGCCACGAAATCTTCGCGGGATAAGTCTGTTTCCAAAATCTCATTGTATTGCTTCATGTGATCTTCACAGAAACATCCCAGAGCGAAAGGAGCATTTTTATAATGTCTGAAATCATCTTCCAGCCATAGTTCATTGGGGTGAATACTTGCCCAGATGGCATAGATATCACTGATATAATCAGTCCAACCTTTATATCCGGGGCAAGCCATAGAAATACTTTTGACACCTTGATAGTTAACCATCGGTTTAATATCAAGTTCTGGTTTAATATGGATACCACGATCTGAGTGATTCATGGTTGTCCAAGGGTTCAAACTTACGGTGATACCAAGTTCTTTTAGTGGCTGACTAATTTCGTCAACGTTAGTAATTAATTCTTTAGCTTTTTCTAGAGTTATATGAGCATCTGATAATTCTTCTTGATTGATGAAAAAGGCAACATCGGAAACATGGGCTTTTTTGACAAAATCAATCAATCGCTGTTTTTTATCAGCATCATAAACGTTACTATCTATTGCTAGACGCAGAGTATAACGATAAGGATTATTCATCCTCTTCATCATCCTCATCAGAGTCAGAATTTATAAAGGCGTTAACGTCAACGATACCATCCTTGGCTTCCTTCATAAGATCTGCAACTTTGATATCTGAACCGATAAATTTTTGATTAGCGTAATTAATAACCATTGGTAGATTTAAGCCAGAAATAACATGCATGTCAGGGTAAGTTTGTGTCAAGTTAACGGCGACGTTACCTGGTGTACCACCAAGTAGATCAACGATTAAGAAAACTGGTTCCTTGCCGTAATATTTTTTAATTTCTGTTTCAGCTTTTGCCTTCAAGTCTTCAGGACCATCTGATTTTTCTAGGCCTAAAGCACTTGTTTCAGGTAATTCACCGATAATTAATTCTGCTGATTTTAATGTTTCGATTGCCATATTTCCATGGCTCATCAAGATTAATGCCATAATTTAAAAACCTCCTAGATTTTGCCAAGAACGCCGATTGCTGAAAGGATAACTGCAAAAATGATAACGATGAAGATAACCTTTGTAGATGTCATGCCTTTTTTACCTAATAACCAGTAAACAAGACCAACGATACATGCTGGAACTAGCTTTGGAAGAATCATATCAATATTCGTTTGAACTGATAGTGAAACTTTACCCATGTGAGCAACTAATGGAACTTGAACGTTGATCATAGTAGCAACCAAAGCACCAACGATGAAGACACCAAGCAATGTAGCAGCGTCTGTTAAAGCATTCAATTGACCTTGCATTTCAGAAACAAGTTTTGTACCTGTCTTATAAGCAAAGTGAAGTTGTTTCCAACGGAATACCATGATAGCAATATTAACTGCTAACCATAGGAATAATCCAAGTGGGTTACCTTGTGAAGCCATTGTAGCAGCGATAGCACCCATGATTGTTGGTACCAAAGCAGCGAAAAGTGAATCACCAATAGCAGCGAAAGGTCCCATAAGACCTGTCTTAATACCAGAAACAGTATCTAGTGAATCAGCACCTTCCTTACCTTCAATGGCAAGATCGATACCTGTAACGATTGTGTTAAAGAAATTACTTGTGTTGAAAAATTGGTTGTGAGTCTTCATAGCTTCTTTTAGCTCTGGAGTACCTTCACCATAAATTTTTCTTAGTTGTGGCAAGATTATATATAAGTAACCTGAAGCTTGCATTCTTTCATAGTTCCAACCCATTTGGAAACCAAACATACTACGTTTGTTAATTTGGTTGAAATCTTTTTTAGTTAATTCATACTCTTTATTCTTCTTCATCACCGTCTACCTCCCCATTAGCGTCTTCAATTTCATCGTCTTCGTCTTCATCTTCGTCGTCAGAAGCAGTGTTCTTAGGACCAGCAGCTTGAGCGCCGTTAATCTTAGCAATTGACTTCTTGTATTCAAGAATGGCAAATGCAGCACCGATTAAAGCGATAGCTAACATTGGAAGAGCGTTAAATGTTGTTGTAAATGCTTTGTTTGCAGCTGTAAGACCAGTACCAAGTGTTTGGATACTTGTAAATACTGTTGATAGTAGAGCTGTAATTGTGAAACCAAGGATCAAGTAAGCGATGTGTTTCTTAACTGGTAAGTAGTGAAGCAAGATAGCGAAACCAACGGCAGGAAGTGTAGCACCAGCTGTTTGTAGACCAGTGTTCAACCATTGTAAGTCTCCGTTTAGATATGTAACCATTGTCTTAACAACACCTTGACCTAGAGCCAAAGCTAAGAATACAGGGATACCACGTGATAGACACCATGGAAGTGCACCCATGATTGTGTGTCTTTCAATACCTTTGTAGTTGAAGTTTTCAATATCCTTATCAACTTTGTGTTGGAAATATGTGTTAGTAAATCTAGCAAGAATATCAAATGATGTTAGAAGTGCGGCAACTGGAACACCGATAGCGGCAATAGCTGTAGCAGCCTTCATACCAGTACCGATTGAAAAGGCAGTAGCCAAAACAGTACCTGAGTTGGCATCGATCTTTGAAGCACCACCGAATGTACCAACACCTAGAACTGTCAATTGAAGTGCAGCCCCGATAATAAGCCCTGTCTTCATGTCACCCATGATTAAACCAGAAATCATTCCGGCCCAAACGGGTTGACTCAATGATGAATTCATTTGTAATTCATCATAGATGTTATACATAGAATATGCCGTGAGAAGCAATATTTGAACAATTGTAAAACTCATAGTTCTTTCCCCCAAATTCAGTTTTTATTTTTTGTACTCTTTCAAGATACCTGCAAAGTCCTTGATTGGGTCACTTGGAACCATTTGTGCTGTTACTTTAACGCCAGCATCCATAATCTTGTGGAATGCATCGTAATCGTCATCAGTAACGTTGATTGATTGTGTCAAATGTTGAGTTGTGTCTTTTTGTGACATATTACCAACATTGATTGTGTCGAATTTAACGCCTTCTTCAATCATGCTTACAAGTGTTGCTGGTTTCTTTACAACAAGGAATACTTTTTGTGAATCGTATTTTCCGGCTAAGATATTGGCTGAAGATTTCTTTGTTCCTAAAATACTTAGGTTGACCCCAGCTGGTTTAGCTAATTTAAGGGCAGTTTTTTGAATATCACTCTTTATAATTTCGTTATCAACTACCATGATTCTTGATGCTTGTAATTTAGTTGTCCATAAATTAGCTACTTGTCCGTGAATTAATCTTTCATCAATTCTTACTGCAATAATACCCATATCTTTTTACCTCCAAATGTTTACTCTTCCTTAGGATTTGTTACTGATATCGTGTCGAATGTGATACGCGAATTGATCACTTCTGGCAACGCTCAAAGTAAACTCAATAATTTGATTGTGTGGATCATAAGTTTGTCGTCTGAGATTCAAACAAGGTGCGCCTTCTTTGATGTCCAAATATTTACTGTCGTTAGCACTTGTAATGCCGGCTAAGAAATATTCGTCAGCATAGTAAACTTGCTCGTTGAACTCTTCTGAGAAAACTGAATATAATGATCGATTGCTCAACATCGATTCAGTCATTAAATTGAAGTGGTCAGCCGGTAGATAAGTGCGTTCCAACATTACTGGGATTCCATCGGCAAATCGGAGTCGCTTAATCTTGATTATTTGACTACCCACTTCAGTTTCCAAATTCTTAGCGAAATATGCATTGGCCTCCTTTCGTTCAAAGCTAAGAACTTTAGTTTGTGGTTTCTTCCCCAGCGAAATCATCTGCTTATTGAAACTATAACTACTATTCAAATCGCTATTTAGATCAACCCTATTAACAAAAGTGCCTTTACCATGTACCCGACGAATCATTCCGGTAACTTCCAGTTCCATCAAAGCGGCTCTGACAGTTGTACGGGACAACTCATACTTTTCAGCCAATTCCCTTTCGGAAGGCAATTTAGCGTTGGCTGGTAAAGTTTGAATGTAATTAGTCAGCAAGTTGATTAACTGTTCTTGAAGAGTAATTTTCATACGAATCGAATCCTTTCTGGTATCAACCACAAGACCATTGTATACGGTTCCAGTACATAAGACAACAACTGGGATAGACCGGTTTTGCGGTGGTTTTTTATGTTAAATCAATGATACCACGGGCTTTAACAGTTCCAAATCCAAGTGGTACTTTTTACGATACCTTATCGAAAAGATACCAGTTAAAAATTGGTCTAACCAATTTTTCAAATGTATATTCTTTTTTCATTAATGTCATGCTAAATACCTATGGCGTTATATATACCAGGGATACAAAAAAAGAACGTAGCGTTACGGCTGCGTTCTTACTGTTAATTATTTTGTGTTTTTTGATTATTTCTTCCTATACTAATTGAATATTTAATCCACTGCGGTTTCTTTAAATTCTTCAGGCAATTTACTCTTAATATAATCAGCTGAATATTGAAGTTTATCTAATTCCTCTTGAGGAAGGTTCAATTGAATCTGTTGTTCAATCCCATCACGGCCAACAATAACTGGATATGATAAGTAAACACCATATTCTTCACGGAAGTTAGAAACTGGCAATTCAATATAAGCATCATTTAAAATTGCCAAGGTTAGTTTAACGGCCGCAGTTGAAATACCATAATTGGTATATTTCTTACCACTAAAGACAGTGAAACCACCCATTCTAATGTCTTCATTCAATTTATCAAGATCCAAGCCATCTTTTTCAGCTAATTCAGCGATTGAATGGTCCAAAACTTTGACGGTTGACCAAGCAGTAAATTGTGAATTACCGTGTTCACCCAAGTTATAACCTTGCACAGAGCGAGGATCAACGTTCAAAGCTGCCCCAACAGCACGTTTCATTCTAGCTGAATCCAACAAAGTTCCTGTCCCCATGACATGAGCTTTTGGTAACCCAGTAATTTTTTGATAAATAGAAACCATGACATCGTTAGGATTGCTGATTACCACGATTTTTCCATCAAATTTAGTTGCTTTAATTTTAGTAGCAACATCGATAACTGCCTTACTTGTGAAATCCAATTCAGCGAATCGGTCAGGTTTAACTCGATCTTGCAATTTAATATTACCAACGGCAGAAATAATTACATCTGTGTCGTCCAATTGAGAGTAATCATTAACAAAAACATTAGTATGGAGCGGCAAATTTGCCATCGCATCTTCAAAGTCTAAAGCATCTGCTTTAACCTTTTTCTCATTAATATCAATCATTACTAAATCGTCTACAAAACCACTGCTAACGATATAATGCGCACAGGCTGCCCCAACATTACCTGTTCCGATAATTGCTACTTTTCTTGTCATATAATCTACCTCTCAGTTCAAAATAAGTTGTAGTTGCCATTATACTCTAATTTCATTAAAAATTAATTAATAATCTTATTTTTTCATAAAAAAAGCGGCATTCCTATGCGAAATGCCGTTTTTATTCATTCTTACTTCCAGAAAGATACCGCATAATCTGCGTTTTCTGCTTGAACTTTTTTGACCTCATCCTCAGTAATATCGGGATTCTCAGCCATTTTTCTTGTATAACTGAATTTGGATTCTCTTAAAATATCAAATTTAAGTCCTGGTGATTGTTTAATCCTACCAGACTCGTTTTTAGTAACTAAAACTTTGTTACCAAGTGAATCGGGATCATTTATATTCTTATTGATATTAATAACCTTTACATTATCCATATCAATTTTTTCGATTTCGTTTGAATAGAAAATATCCGCCAATATATGCTTACTTGCTTTTTCAGTTTTAACTTGTGCTTGTTCAAAATCTACTCTAAATTTCTCATCTGGAACTGTGTCCTTAGAAATATCGCTATTAATATCGTCTATTGATCCATACGTTCCCTTATTTATATCAATAGCAATTTTAGAAAAGGTCTTTTCATATTTGTTAGCAACCAAGCCACCAATAGTAAAGTTTCTAACGACAAATGAAATTATCTTATGAACAACTTTTAAAATATCGGAATCGCTATAACCATTTTCACTTAGGGCCAGAATAACCGGATAATATGTTTTAACCCCAAAATCTGACAGAGCAATTAATTCTTTATTCAATTCCGCATTAGAAAAGTATTCTGTTGTTTTTGGTTCTGATATCGCACTATATACAGGGGCCAGATTGTTCAAACTAACGATAAGACTTTTAGCATCTGCACGATTCTGAACCTTTGTATAAATTTTCTTATACAAAAGCTTTTCTGTCGTAAAATCATTTTTCGAATTCCAATATGATCTTACAAATTTAGTTACATTCTTAGCTCCACCATTCAATGAATCTACCATTAAGTCCCAGTATTTCTTCACTTCATCAATGTCATCCCCGGATATTCTCAAAAGATGATTCTTTAATAAATCACTGGCACTTAGCTCAGTTCCTCTATCATTCAATGTTTCAAATATAACAAAGGCATCTGATCGACTAGTGGTTGATAGTGTAATTACATAGAAGTTTTCCAAAAAACTATTTAGAATTCTATACAACAATTTAACCTTTTCATTAGGTTGTTGCTCTTCACTTAATTTTCCATTAACCCATTTTCTAATTGTATCGTAGGTATGAAAAACATTCTTTTCAGATGATTGTTTACTAGATAACTCATCACTAAAGGTGTTCTTATTCATAATGTTGCGTTCAAAATAATCGTTTAAATCTTTACTTTGCCCAAAGCGATAACTTCCTCTTTCTCCAAAATAATTATCTTGAAGATCATCAGCCCTTAGCTGTGCTCTAGCATCATCATATTTTTCATTCAATTTCGAAAATTCATTTCTTACTACTGCCAAAAATATAAAACTAGTCGTTATACGTTGTTGACCGTCAATCACGTATTTCTTTTTATCTTGCGCATCACTATTTAAAACTATTAATCCAAAAAAGTGAGCATCTTGTTTTTCGTCAATAACTTCGGACAAATCATCCATCATTTCATCAACTTGATTAGTTTGCCAATCATAGCCACGTTGATAGAGTGGAACTTGCAAGTTCCCAAACTCCTTAAAGAATGCATCCATCGTGAATCTTTGAGTATTCAATTCCCCAGTCAATATTTAAATCTCCTTCTATTTCTGATTCTGTTAACGTCTTAACCATTAAGACTTTTACCTCATTAATCGTAACTACACCATTTTATCCTGAAATAAATAATTTAAATACCTTATTTTGCAAATAAAATAAAAACGACATCTCAATTAAGAAATGTCGTTTAATTTCATTCTATTTAATATTTTTCTTAATATAATCAGCTGATTCTTGCAACTTATCCAACTCAGCTTGTGGCAAATCCAATTGTAATTGCTTCAAAATACCTTCACGACCAACGATTGCTGGATATGAAAGATAAACGCCATATTCTTCACGGAAATTAGAAACTGGCAATTCGATATGAGCATCATTCAAAATTGCTAACGACAATCTTACAGCAGCGGTTGAAATACCGTAGTTGGTATAACCTTTACCATCAAAGACTGTAAATCCACCCATACGAACATCTTCGTTAATTTGGTCCAAATCAAGTCCTGAATCTTTAGCCAATTTCTCGACTGGTTTATCCATAACTTTAACAGTTGACCAAGCAGTAAATTGTGAATTACCATGCTCACCCAAGTTGTAGCCAGAAACTGAACGAGGGTCAACAGAGAATGCTTTACCAACAGCACGTTTCATTCGAGCTGAATCTAGCAAAGTACCAGTTCCGATAACACGTTCCTTAGGGAAACCAAGAACTTGTTGATACATTGAAGTCATAACATCATTAGGGTTACTGATAACAACCATAATACCGTTAAACTTAGTTTGTTTGATCTTTTCGGCAACCTCAGTCACTGAATCACCAGTTGGCTTCAATTCGCCAAAACGGTTAGGATGATCTCCACCAATCAACTTGATGTGACCAACAGCAGAAATAATAATATCAGCATCATCCAATTGAGAATAATCATTTACAAAAATATTAGTATGGTATGGCAAATTGGCCATAGCATCTTCAAAATCCAATGCATCAGCCTTAACTTTCTTTTCATTCTTGTCAATCAAAACTAAATCATCGACAAAACCACCAGCAACAATGTAGTGAGCACATGCAGCACCAACATTACCCATACCGATAATTCCTATTTTTCTAGTCATAAATAAAATTCCTCGCAATCAAAGATTTTTAAATAACTTCCATATAACATCATACACTAAAGATAACCAATATCCAAAGCGCTACCATCGTTGGTAATATGGGAATTAATCCATCTCCGGAGCTGATAGTATTCACCTGCTATGCGGACCGATCCGAGCCAGAATACGGTCTCGAATCTCGGTTTGAAGCCTTACCACAGTTCGGTAAGTCTCCAAACACGCCCGGTGGTGTAATGGCTAAAGCCATAACGCCACACCCACAGCGGGTAAATACTATCAGCTCCTCCGACTAACCTATTTTCCTATTAAAAATGTTCGTATATATATCCCATTATGATTGATTCTAAGATTTTCATTCAATTGACATTCATATATAACTATTAAACTACAGCAACCCATTAGCTGGAGGTTTACAGTGATTTTGCCCGCAGTGAAAGTGGCGTTAGAAAGGTGGTTTTCCTTTCTTACACCACTGACGTATTTTGAGATTTGCGGTTTTTGCAAAGCTCAAAATCGAGGCGCGAGACCCTGGCTCGCACCGGTCTCACAGCAGGCAAAAATCACTGTAAACCGGAAGCGGCAAACAAAAAAGACATATCCCATCACAGGACATGCCTAAAAAATAAAACAACTATTGACGATTTTCGTAATACTTAACTTTACTCTTAATGATTCTTTCACATAAGTCAGGGTATGAAATGCCGGCAGCTTCTGCTTCTCTTGGCATCAATGACAACGGTGTCATACCTGGCAAAGTGTTTGCTTCCATGACGTACAATTGACCGTCACGTAACAAGAAGTCCACACGACCATAATTGCTCATGCCTAATGATTCGAAAGTCTTCTTTGTCAAAGCTTGCATCTTAGCATGAATTTCATCATCCAAGTTATCTGGTGGTGTGATGAAATGTGTCACATTGTTTTCTTGGAACTTGTGTTGGAAATCATACCAACCTGTATCAACGGTAACTTCGACTGCTGGAAGTACTAATCCATCAACGATGGCAACTGAGAATTCGCGACCCTTGATATATTCTTCAATCAAAACTTCGCTATCAAATCTCAAAGCATCGGCCACTGATTCTCTCAATTCAGTCGCATTTCTAACGATATGTGTACCAACACTTGAACCACCGTTTGATGGTTTAACTACCATTGGATAGTTGAACGGAATATCTTCAGACAAGATCTTAGCTGTCTTAGTTGTTGTATATTGAGCTGTTGGAATCTTATCTTGAACAAAAATTTCTTTAGAATACTTCTTATCCATGGCAAGACCTGAAGCAAGTGAGCCACTACCTGTATATCTAATATCAAAGACATCAAATACTGCTTGCATCTTACCATTTTCGCCATCTTCACCGTGAAGTCCCATGTAGACGATATCGGCGTGTTGACAAATTTTCAAAACATTACGGCCCAAAAGACCACGAGTTCCATCGGTACGAAGTGCATTGATTTTTTCATCAGTTAAAACTTCATCATCAATGATAAGTTTGCTTTCACTCTCTGGTTCAGTTGTAAAAAGATCGTCAATCTTATCTTCATCAACATCCTTACCTAAAAATGAATCAACGTATGCGACTTCATAACCCTTGCTACGTAGTGCGTTGGTGATTTTAACTCCGGAAGATAAAGAAACATTTCTTTCTGTACTTCTTCCACCTGAAAGAACGACAATTTTCATTGTGTTTCACCTAATCCTTTTAATTTTATTACTTAAGCGTAATCCTAGAACCTACAGAATAGCACAATGGCAACGAAAAAACCATTTCAGAGATTAAGTTTCCGAAAAAATTTAGCGAACTTCTCGAAATTTTCACACATTTTTGGTTTAATTGGGTTTAAGGAGGATATAACCTTGAAAAAGTTAAATATTATTTTATTAGGTTTATTATCTGTAATCACGCTGGGAATCTTCTCAGCACAAAGCGTTAAAGCTGATGATTTGAATGATCAACCAGTCATGACTTTGGGAACATCTTTAACTAGCGACCAACGTCAAGGGACAATCAATGCCCTATCTTCACAAATTAACAATGGTAGTTACAAGACCATCACCGTAACTGGTGACACATTGGTTAAGTATTTGAATCCAAGTGGTAACTCATTCACAAGTAATTCCGGTGTTTGGTCATCTGCTTTGATTCAAAAGACTTCATCCGGTTCAGGTATTAACGTTAAAATCGTTGACTATAATGGTAAAAACAACATCACAACTATTACAGCCGACCAATATCGTAATGCCGCCGTCACTGCCGGTATCAGCGATGCTAATATCTATGTAACATCAGCTACACCAATTGATGGATCTGGTGCCCTAGCCGGTATCTATGCCGCTTACGCTAATAGTGGTGATAACTTGAATCAAAGCCAAGTTAACGCTGCACAAAAGGAAATGAGCGTCTTGAGTGGCATTACTGATGCTAATAAAGGTACCGATGGCTACTCTGATAAACAATTAAACAATGCCGTTGCTGGTATCAAATCAGATATGGCTCAAAAAGGCGATACCATCACTAATAATCAAATTACAACAATTGTAAATAACAACTTACAAAAGAACAATTTGCAAAACATCATCACTGACAATCAAAAAACACAGATTATTAACTTGATGGTCCAAATTAAGAATTCCGGAGCTTTGAACAATTCAAACTTCAAAGAACAAGCTTCTAAACTAAGTAGCGATATCATGAGTAAAGCTAAGAATGTTTTCAACAACTTAAACACTCAAGAAAACCGCAACTTCCTACAAAGAATTTGGGACAGTATCGTTTCATTCTTCAGCGGTCTATTCAACTAATGGTTTGTTGAAGTATGCCGTTTCCAGAGCTGAGAGTATTCATCTCCTGCGCGGTACGGTCCGAGCCAAAGTACGGTCTCGAACCTCGGTTGAAGCCTTTCCACAGACCGGAAAGTCTCCAACACGCCCGGTGGTGTAATGGCTAAAGCCATAACGCCACTTTTGCGGCTAATGAATACTCTCAGCTCTTCCAACTAATTTGTTTTTGTGAGTGACTACTATACAATAGCTTTTTACTCTTTTAATAAATAACGTTTAAAATCGATATAATATCATTCACATACGATTTCTAATTTTAAGTATTTAGACTAATAATCACAAAATCCCTGCAGCAATCAATAAAAGATTGTACAGGGATTTTTTATAATTATCGTTTATTTTTTGATACAAGGAAAATCGATTCCCTATATACTATGGCTAGAGTCATGCTGTCGAAGACTTGCTATCTTTGTTGACTTTAGTCAGCCAGTTAAATGGTGCAACACCCCTCGCCTATTCCGTTTTGATGGAGGTGTATGACTTGATAACAAGGATCAGATTGAAGGTGTGGTTTTGCAGCTCTTAGAGTTTGCAATTAGTGTTTATTACTTGGCGAAAGCGTATTTCATATTTATCAAAGCCAAGGCACTAAAAAAAGACTAATCACTTAGATTAGTCTTACCCATTAGTAAATCATTTTCCGTCTGATGATTGAGGCTACAGGAGCGCATTCCTGTGGTCTCTTTTCATTTGTTATTATATGAGATTAAGAAATTGAAATCAACCTTTTAGAACATTCCGATAAAATTAAATTTAGACTTATGTGTAACAATCAAAATCATTCCAATAATGCCAAATATGATGTATATTGCTATCTTTAACCCAATTATTAGGCAAGCAGATGAAAAATCCTTTGACAATAGGCATTGAGCCCCATATCATAATATACACAAATATAATTATATGAATGTCAGAGGTTGAATTAAACTAACTATAGACAAACTGAAGTTCAAAATATGAAAATTCATTACAGGCTTTGCTATGATCCACTTAAAACAGCAGAATTCTTTATCCAATTATTCATTTTAAGAAAATAAACCAGTTGGAAGAGCTGATAGTATTCATCAGCAGCGAAAGTGGCGTTAGAGCTTTAGCTCTTACACCACCGGGCGTGTTGGAGACTTGCCGGTTTTGCAAGGCTTCAACCGAGGTTCGAGACCGCTCTTTGGCTCGGGCCGTTCCGCGCAGCAGATGAATACTATCAGCTCTGGAAACGTCATACTTAGTATACCTTTAGGCAAATAATTGAAAGGGAGTGGGCACCTTGGTCTTCGTTAAAAAGATCCATCATAATTTAATAGATAAATACAATTAGGAGTAGAAAATTAAATGTTAGAAGAAAGTACTAGTTCCAAAGATAACTCTAAGGAGCCCCCGAGGGGCTCTCAAAAATTATGGCAAATGGATGCCAAAGATATTAACAAATTATTCCAAACTGACGCTGAAGATGGCCTTACCAGTGCTGAAGTTAAACGTCGTTTGGATCGTGATGGACGTAATGAACTAGAAGTTAAGAAGACTTCCAAATTCATTCAATTCATCAAGCAATTCAACAACAGTATCATCTATATTTTGGCCGCAGCTGCGATCATGACCTTCTTGATGCATCGCTATTCCGATTCGATCGTTATCGGATTGGTTATTATCGCCAACGCCATTATTGGTTACGTTCAAGAACAACAAGCCGGTAATGCTCTGGAAAAAATCCGTGAAATGTTGGTTTCGAAAAACTTTGTCTTCCGTAACGGTGAAAAGTTGGAAATCGATGCTCGAGATTTAGTTGTCGGAGATTTAGTCAATTTGGAAGCTGGAGACGCTGTTCCAGCTGACTTACGATTAATTTCTGCCGATAACTTGAGTGTTCAAGAGTCTGTTTTAACTGGTGAAACTAATGCCGTCGAAAAGATTGAAGAAGCTATTCCAGACAACAAATTACCATTGGCTGAACGTCAAAATATGGTTTTCGCTTCCACTGCCGTAACGCACGGTTCTGCTTTGGGAGTCGTAACTGCCACAGCTGGTGATACTGAAATTGGTCAAATTCAAAACTCAGTTGAGTCCGTCAAAGAAAAGCCCACACCTTTGATGCAAAACTTGAATTCACTTGGATTTGGCTTGTCAATTGCCATCCTAGTTGCTGCTGTAGTCTTATTCATTATTGGTTACTTTATCGATACTTACAGTTTGCCAACATTATTGATTGCCGTTATAACGATGGTCGTTGGTTCAATGCCCGAAGGTTTGCCAGCCAGTACCTCTGTTGTACTAGCCATGGGAACTCGTAAAATGACTAAGCGTAACGTGATTGTTAAATCATTGCCCGCTGTTGAAACTTTAGGTGCCGTTGATATTGTTAATACCGATAAAACTGGTACTTTAACTAAGAACGAAATGACCGTTAAAAAAGTTGTAACGCCGTCACATGATTTTGATGTCACAGGCGTTGGATATGATAGTGATGGAGCCATCGACTTTTCCGGTAGTTTAAAACTTGGGGATAAAAATTACGATTGGCAACAAGATGACAGTATGAAATGGCTAGTCAATATTGCTGGTCAAACAACTGACGCTCAACTTCACTTTGAAAATAATCACTGGGAACTAACCGGTGAACCAACTGATGGTGCCCTAACTACCCTTTATCGCAAGATGACTGGTAATGACCCTGAAGTTGATGAAATTGATTCATTACCGTTCGATTCAGCCTTCCGTTTTTCAGCCCGTTTAGCCAACTTGAATAACCAAAGAGTGTTGATGGTCAAGGGTTCACCTACTACTATCATTAATGCCTCGGTTAAAACAACTGACGAAGATTATTGGAACAACAAGATTAAAGAACTTTCATCCGAAGGACTACGTGTGGTTGCTTTAGCTTATAAAATTGTCGATGATAGTTTTGAAGAAATTCAACCTGACCAAATTGGTGACTTAACGTTAGCCGGTATGGTCGGTATCATTGATCCACCGCGTGAAGAAGCCAGAGCCTCAATCCATGAATTACGAATGGCTGGTATCAAAGTCAAGATGATCACTGGTGACCACCCTGATACAGCCTCAGCAATCGCGGAAAAACTCGACTTAGATTCAGTTATCAAAGCCGTTACTGGTCCTGAAATTGACGCTATGTCAGACGAAGAATTAAATGAAAAAATTGACGATTACAATGTCTTTGCTCGAACGACTCCGGCTAACAAATTACGGATTGTTCGCGCCCAACAAGCCAACAATCACGTTGTTTCCATGACCGGTGATGGTGTCAACGATGCCCCTGCTTTGAAACAAGCTGACATTGGTGTTGCCATGGGTATTAAAGGTACCGAAGTTGCGAAAGAATCAGCCAACATGGTTTTAGCCGATGATGACTTTGCCGATATCGTTGTGGCCGTTCGTGAAGGTCGCCACGTCTTTGACAATATTCGTAAGACAATCCGGTTCCTACTTCCAACCAGTTTTGCGGAAGGTTTAATCGTGGTAATCAGTATCCTGTTAGGTCAAGATTTGCCACTTTACCCTGCACAATTGCTTTGGATCAACATGGTTTCAGCTTTAACAATTCAATTTGCCTTTATATTCGAACCACCAGAAGCTGGAATTATGGCTCGTGGACCTCGTAATGTTAAAAAAGGATTGTTGACGAAACTCGATACATTCGAAATCGTCTACGTTTCCCTATTGATTTCTGGATTAGGAATCTGGGCATTCGACTTCTTAACAGATAAAGGTATGCCTGAAGTAGTTGGTAGTACGATGGCATTAAATATTATCATCTTTGGTAAGATTTTCTACCTATTCAATTTGCGAAATGACCATCCCGTTATTTCCAAATATTTCTTCCAAAACAAAATGGCTTTCTACATCATCGGAATTTTAATTGCTTTACAATTGGGAATAATTTACCTCCCATTCATGCAATCAATCTTCCACACAACAAACATCAACTTCACATACGGTTGGCTAATTCCAATCGTGGCCGGAGTGATTGTCCTTGCCGTGACCGAATTAGGAAAGTTCATTCGTTTCCATATGTTGCAACGAACTAAAACTATTAAATAGTACGTTAAAAGGTATCGAAGTCTGAAGATTTCGATATCTTTTTTAATTCCAATTTTTTTTAAAATTGAATCCACTATTTTTGCAATCAAAAAAACGCAAGCATCCATTAAAGATTGCTTGTGTCTCATAATTGTCTGTTCAATTTAAACATAGAAAATAATACATTCAATCCATAAAGAAACTAGCACACGAGTGCCAGCGATGGTGACCCGCTGTGCAAGTGGAGTTGGGGCTTTAGCCCTTACTCCACAGGACGACTTTTGAGACACGAACTTTGGCTCAAAAGCGAGGTGTGAGACCTTGGCTCACACCGGTCCGCATAGCGGGTCAACCATCGCTGGCGCTCGTGGGCGGCACAAAACCACTACATCTTATCCATTGTCTCATTCAACAATTCATCGACCCGATTATTTCCTATATTAGTAGCATGACCCTTAGTCCACTCAAAAGTTTTTGTAGGAACGGTTGGCAACAATCCATCCAATTCCTTCCACAATTCCACATTGACCGGAACGCTGCCATCAGCCTTTTTATAGCCACGTTTTTTCCAGCCCGTCAACCAATTTTTCGTGATTGCGTTCAAAACATACTGAGAATCTAAGACAAATATCGTATTTTGTTGATTGATTTTTAACTCATTTAATCGTTTAATACTTTGAATCAGGGCCATTATCTCCATGCGGTTATTAGTTACGCCAAATTCACCAGCGGTTCCCTCAAATACTTCGTCATGATTGCTGATATGATAGGCCCAAGCGCCTTTATCAGTCGTCTTGACATGCCCACCTTTAAAATTACCATGATTTCTCGAACCACCATCAGTGTAAACGACAGTATCAAAATCTTTTATATCAGATACAGTTTTTTTAGATGCTTTTGCTTGTGGCTTCGATTTTTGATTCGTTGTACTCTTAACGTAAGAATCCTTACCGCCAAGAAACGCTTCAGCTTGGGCTCGATCGGGAAAACTTTTGTATCTTGCACCAGCAAATCCGTCGACCTGAGCCTTGCATTCTGCCCATGTTAAATAGATTCCGGGCTTCTTGCCTCGTCTTACAGCATAAAATTTTTGCAATTGTCATACCTCATTAGGTTAAAATTTCTCAATAATAATTATATAATAATATCTTGTTGGGGTGAATTTATGAAAAATGGGCAATGGCCGATTCTCTACATCCACGGATTTCGGGGTGGAGACTATACGACTCAAAAAATGATTGAATCAGCTTTGGAATGTAATGGTAAGAAAAAAGATCAATTTCTCAAAGCAAATATTAATTGGCGCGGCAAAGTTACATATGAGGGAGCTTGGACTGATGATGAACATCCCATCGTTCAAGTAGTTTTCCAAAATAAATGGGTTGGCAGTAACCAAATGGAATATTGGTTAGTTAAACTCTTATTTGATTTACGTTTGAAACATGAATTTACTACATATGACGCTATTGGGCACTCATTGGGTGCCGTCGCTTTAGTCCTAGTCAATCTGAGGGAAAAAATGCGTCCTTATATGCCTCGACTCAAAAAATTAGTACTCATCGCTGGACCATTCAACGGCATTTTAGGTTTGGGAGATCTTCCTAATATTAACCGAATCAAGCCAAATGGCAAACCAGCTTTTATGAGTCCAACATATTTTAGAATATTTATGAATCGAAATAACGTATCAGATGATCTGCGTGTTTTAAATATTTACGGTAACGTTGGTGATCACTCAAATAGTGACAAGTACATCTCCGTTACATCAGCAAAGTCAATTTCTTACATTCTCGAACCCCGAGCAAAAGAATACACCGAATATTTAATCAAGGGCTCTACCGCCGAACACTCGATGCTTCATGATGATTCAGAGATTTTAGATACGGTTAATGGTTTCATATACTACAATCCGTTATCGTAACGTTATATAATGACATTACGTCATGCACTTTTTAGAGAGATTTGGAGGGGATTTCTATCAAAGCTTGGGAGCTATTCAGATTAGATATAAAAAGAACCCTACAGTCAAAGCCCGCAACATTGTTAATGTTAGCTTTGATCATTTTACCATGTCTATATTGCTGGTTTAATGTTTGGGCCTTATGGGATCCATATTCAAATACAAGTGACCTAAAAGTTGCCGTTTACTCAGATGACCAATCGGTTAAACTTGAAGGACAAAAAATTGAAATTGGTGACCAATTAATTGACAACCTAAAGAAGAATCACAAACTAGGTTGGACATTCGTTGATTCAAAGAAACAACTAGATAAGGGAGTTAAGGATGGTTCATACTACGCCGGTATCTACATCCCTAAGAACTTCTCAAAGGATATTGTTAGTTTCCTATCAGGTAACATTAAGAAACCAGCACTGGTCTTCAAAGTTAATCAGAAGATAAACGCCATCGCCCCGAAGCTGACTGAGACAGGTGCGACGACGTTACAAAATACAATCTCAGATGAATTTATTGGAACGATAAGTAAGACCGTTACAACGGTGCTAAATAAGTCAGGCGTTGACCTTGAGCATAATTTGCCAATGTTAAGAAGACTTTCCACACTGCTTGTAACGACTGATGACAACTTGCCCGAATTGCAAAATATTATGGACAAAGTTCAACAAGCCAACACAATCGTGCCAAATTTGAACAACAAATTACAACAAGCTAATGACATGTACGGCTACATGCCACTATTAAATCAAGATGCTCAAAAGATCGTCAATTTGAATAACTTCCTACCATTAGCTGATGCTGGTGGTACGGCTGCTAAAGATTTGCAGACAAAGATTCCGCAAATTAAGAGTGCCGGTTCACAAGTTAACGAAATCGACAACGACTTTGGCAAAATCTCTAATTTAATGGATAACAGTATCACCCAAGTTGACAACGGAATTCAGGTCATCAACAAGGTTCAAAACGTTATGCCTGATATTCAACAACTTGGTCGAGATGCCGAAAATGCTACCAACAAAGTTAATAATGAATTGATTCCAAAGATTCAACAAGCTTTACCTGTTATTAAAACAACCGTTGATACTGGACTATCAATGATTTTCAACATTGTTAAGCAGATCAGTGCTTCAATGCAAAATATCAACACATTGATCGACAAGATTAAGGAAGATCCTAAGAACCAAGAACTCAAGGAACAACTTAAAAATGTCATTCAAAACGTCGCTGACGATGCCACACAAGTATCCAAAGTAAGTACACAATTGGCTTCATCTTTGACTGACCTTCAAGACTTGTACAACCGTTTGGCTGAGCAATTAGGCCACGATCAGACGACGATTTTCAACACTCCTATCAAACACCTAACCGACCTCGCTGCACTAAACGATACTTTGGCTTCCAAAGCTAACGACATCATCGAAAACTACAGTGACCTCGATACAACAGCGTTACAAGCTAAGTTGACTGACTTACAAGCTCAAGCAGATAAGATTGCTGACGGCGTTACTGCTATCAAAGAACTCAACATTATGGACAGCGTTTCAAACACCATCAATGATGTTTCAACATTGCTCAAGGATGCCAGTTCTACTTTGAGCCAAGTCAATAACAATATTATCCCTGCTATTCCAGGACTTTTGAACAACACTAAGGGTGTCCTTGAAACAGCCTTGACTTACCTTCAAAAGTATCAAAAACAATTGCCTGCTGTTGGTAGTGAAATTCACGATGCCAACCAACTGTTGAACGGAAATATGGGTAATATCGTTACGGGTATTAATTTGGTCAATGACTTCTACAACAACGACTACCCTACATTGAAGAAGAAAATGGCAACGGCCTCCTTCTTTGTTCAATATCAATTGCCACAGATTGAAAATGAGTTGACGACTACCTTGAACTTAGTTAACTCCAAGACACCAGAGCTTGAAAAAGCTCTTTCAACAGCTAATGATTTTGCCGTCAATGACTGGCCACAGTTGAAGAAAGATGTTCATCACTCCGCTAAACTCTTGAAGAAGGGTGAAAAGGATGTTGACCTTGGTGCTTTGATTAAGTTGATGAAATCCGATGCTAACAAGGAATCTGACTTCTTCTCTAACCCAGTTAAATTGAAGCAAGAGAACCTTTATGACGTTCCAAACTATGGTTCTGCCAGTGCTCCGTTCTACTTGGCATTGTGTATCTGGGTTGGTGCCTTGCTCCTATCCAGTGTCTTCACAGTTCACTTCCAGTTAAATGATCGTCAAAAATATCGTTATTCATTTAAGCAAAGATTTAACGGACGTTACTTAACCTTTGGTTTCTTGAACCAGCTCCAAGCTATTGCGGCTGCTTTAGGTAACCTATATATCTTGAATGCTTATACGAAGGAAAAAGTTTGGTTAGTTGTCTTCTGTATGCTGGTAAGTTTCGTCTTCATTTCGATTCTGTACTCGTTAGTTCAAATGTTTGGGACAGTTGGTAAAGGATTAGGTATTATCATTCTGGTGCTTTCAATTTCTGGTGCCGGTGGTAACTTCCCAGTTGTCCTATCCGATGGATTCTTTAGATTCATCAATCCATACTTGCCATTTACTTACGCAGTCAACCTGATTCGTGAGTCGGTCGGTGGAATATATTGGCCTAATGCTACCAAAGATATTATTATATTAGTGGCCTTTGGCGTAGTCTTCTACCTACTGGGCTTACTAACAACTGAAAAACTCAAGCCATTCATGCACAAACTACACAAGAGTGCCAAGAAGAGTATGATTATCGAGTAATTTGGTTTGTAAGAGGGAGAAATTATTTTAATGTCTGATATAAAATTGAAATCGTATCGACCTTTCATGACTGAGAATTTCTTCTGGGACTTTCCCACACACTTCAATTTAAAAGAAGTCAGTAAATTTCTAGGCATGGAAATCGATCCAACTACTGAGTACATTTCCAATACTGCTAAAACTATCATGCGAAACGACGGTATTTACTGGTTTATTCAAAAGAAACATCACGAAGATATCGTTGCTTTGATTTCTTTAAGCGACGTTGACCTAACTAAAAAACAAGCTGCATTGATGGTTACTTTCAAAGATTTGAGCGATACAGAAAAGGAAGAAATTTCTCAACGCTTACTAGTCTTTTTAAAGAATCAAATTGATCTTAAATCAATCGAAATCAACCAACTTGATCGTATTATTCAAGAAAACTTCACAAATAATGGATATAATGTTTCTAACAACAATCTACTAAAGAGGAGTTAACATCTATGTACGGATATGGTTATGGTTTTGGTCCCAGCTATCTATTGATAATCATTGGTTTGGCTATCAGTTTGTGGGCATCGTGGTATGTAAATCATAATTTCAAAAAGTATGACCAGTTCACTAGTCACCGTGGTAAAAGCGGGGCTGATGCTGCTAGATATATTTTAGATAGTGCCGGACTACAAGATATTCAAATTAATAAAGTCAGTGGTAATTTAACTGATAACTACAATCCCGGTAACAAGACTTTGAATCTTTCGGAATCAACTTACGATTCAACTTCAGTTGCGGCCATCGGTGTTGCGGCCCATGAATGTGGACATGCAATTCAAGACCAAACAAGCTATGTACCAATGCGTGTCAGAGCTGCTTTGGTTCCAGCCGTCAACCTCGGTTCAAACGCTTCAATTCCCTTGATTATCATCGGTGCCCTTTTGGGAATGAATCAAACACTGATTACTCTCGGAATCTGGTTGTTTGCCCTAGTCGTCTTGTTCCAAGTTGTCACCTTGCCAGTTGAATTCAATGCTTCAGGACGTGCCATCAAGATCTTAGGATCAGGTGACATCCTCGACAGCGATGAAGTTCCAATGGTCAAGCAAGTATTGTTCGCAGCAGCCTTAACTTACGTTGCTGCAGCAATTTCAACAGCGTTGCAATTATTACGTCTAATCATAATATTTGGCGACAATCGCAATTAAAAGCCCTTTCAAAGGCTTTTTTTTGTTGTCTAAATATGCCGCCGGAGGAAGGCAGAGAATTTCGCCTGCTATGAGGACCGGTGTGAGCCAAGGTCTCACACCTCGCTTTTAAGACTTGCCACAGTTCGGCAAGTCTCAAAAGTCGCCCTGTGGTGTAAGTGCTGAAGCACTAACGCCACTTCCATAGCTGGTGAATTCTCTGCCCGCCTCCCGCTCGTTTATCCGTTCCAACAAATTTAAAACAGCTTTATAGCTTCTCACTTACTTGATTGTTTTCACTTAATTGGTTTATTTTGACAAAAAAATTAAGCAATCAAGTCCCTAGAATTTATTACTTGGCAAATTGTCATAATAAAACATCAAAACACAACTCATGAATCACCCACATTACGTCCTACAAGCCAACTTAAAAATTGATGTAATCCCAACTAAACCCCAGACCAACTAGTCGAAAGAGCTGAGAGTATTCACCAGCTGTGGGCGTGGTGTAATGGCTTTAGCCATTACACCACCGGGCGAGTTTGGAGACTTACCGGTCTGTGGTAAGGCTTCAAACCGAGGGACGAGACCTTGGCTCGGCCCGGTCCGCATAGCAGGCGAAATACTCTCGGCTCTTTCGACGGAATATTTAAATAAATATAATACTGTTTAAATTAGATTTTATTAGTATTTTGAAGTAAACTTTCTAGTAAGAATAACAGAGGGGAATTTATTTTATGATTGATATTTGGATCATCTGGCTAATTCTCATAATCTTAGTAGTCAATACAGTTTCCGCACTGATCACTGTTTTCCATAGACCACGTAATATTGTTACTACCTGGGCCTGGATCTTGGTCCTTGTCTTATTGCCAATTGTAGGATTCCTTATTTACGCGTTCCTCGGCCGTGGAATTGCTCAGGAAAAAATCTTCAATATCAGTAAGCAAGAGCATTACAGTTTAAGTCAGTTGAAGCGAATGGCAATTGCTGCTCAGAAACGGCCACAGAATGCTTCTAGATACGACGAAACACGTTACGCTGACCACATCATTCGATTCTTCAATGAAACCGAGGAAGCGCCTCTTACGCGCCATAACGAAATTGAACTTTTCTTCGATGGTAAAGAAAAATTCAAGAGTATGTTCGAGGATATTAAAAATGCTAAGGAAACTATCCATGTCGAATATTATGCTTTTATCAAAAGTAATATCGGAGACGAGTTTCTAAAACTACTTACTCAAAAAGCTAACGAAGGCTTGGAAGTCCGTTTGCTTTACGATCCATGGGGATCTGGCGGAACTAAACCACGCTATTTCAAAGATTTCAAAGCTGCCGGTGGTGAAGTCCTACCTTTCATCACCTCTAAAAATGTTATTGCCAAAACCCGTTTGAACTATCACTTGCACCGTAAGATTGTTGTTATTGATGGTACAACTGGCTGGATTGGTGGTTTCAACGTTGGTGACCAATACGTCAATACAACTGAGAAATTCGGTTATTGGCGTGATACGCACTCAAGAATCTTTGGAGCCGCTACATTACTTTTGCAAGAACGGTTCTTCCGTGACTGGAATGCTTCATTGGATCGAAACGCCGAACCTTTGGCATTCTTAGAAAAATACTTTCCATCTGACAAATTCGATACCACAGCTAATTTGCCAATCCAAATTATTTCTGATGGACCGGATAACCGTGAAGAAATCCTCAAAGATGGCTTTATCGATATGATTGTCAGTGCCAAGAAGAGTGTTTGGATTCAATCGCCTTACCTAGTTCCTGACGATGCCATGTTCACTGCGCTAACTATTGCTGCTCGTTCCGGAGTCGATGTCAGAATCATGATTCCATGTATGCCTGACCATCCCTTCATCTACCGTGCTACGCAATATTATGCCAACCTACTGACAACTTACGGTATTAAAATTTACAGTTACCAAAAGGGATTCTTGCACTCTAAGACATCAGTTTTTGATGGCAAAATTTGTTCAGTTGGTTCAATGAATCATGACTTTAGAAGCTATTCATTAAACTTCGAGGCCAACGCTTTTATCTATGATGCCAAAGTTTCACATCAAATTGCCCGTGCATTTGAAAAAGACATGAGTGATTCATTGTTGTTAACACCAGAAATTATCAAAGAACAAGGTGCTTGGCTACACTTCAAGCAACGTTTCTCAAGATTACTATCCCCTATTTTATAGAGGTATTATTAGAATTAAATCAGCAATTTAAACAAAAGAATAGGCATAGGTAACTCCGATAAATTCTGGAATTACCTATGCCTATTTTGATATTTAGAACTATATACTATCAGTTAAATCCCAATTTAGCCCTCCGCTATATGAACCAGCAAAAGGATTGGAATCTACTTTCAACAAAATACCGGAATCAGCCGACCAACTATCGGAAATAGGATACTTATAAGTGGTTTCAGAATCATTTTCACTTAATGTCACTGGAGAAGTCATTGATTGAGAAATCCCTGTCTTAGGATCAACGTAAACCAACCCACCAGATAATGTATGAGTATCGGTTGACCCACCAGTCGTCAACGGATCAGCGCTAGCAGTTAATTTATACTTCGAATCGACTGTATTAACGACAACATCCCAGTCACTAGTTCTCTTAACTAGTCGTGACCCTTGGCTTTGATTCAATGATCCGAACGAATAACTATCTTTGTACGTTAAACTTGCAGTACTGTAAAGCATTTTCAGCGTAAACGTTAATTCTGACGTACGTCCATATGGATCAGTCGCTGTGAATGTAACCGTGTGTTTATCTGAAGTATCATTCGCATCAATACCTAGTTCTTTTCGTGTTAAAGCTCTTTAAAAATAGTATGTAGACTGTGGTGTATTACTTTTTATACTATCAACAGTAATAGGACTATTAGTATCAACTTTCGCAGTAAATTTCATATCTGAAGGTTTGAATTTCTCACCATTCTCATACGCAATATTCATTGGAAAGGTAATATCACCATCTTCAGATGCAACGACCGTCATCTCACCATTATTTTTATCACCATATGTAAGAACAGGCTTCGTATCTTCAACATCAATAACAAAAGTCAATACATTAGATACATGCTTACCTGGGTCAGTGAACTTTACTGTAACGGTATTCTCTCCGACACTTAGACCATTAGAATTTGATATGCTCAAATTATATTGACGATTTCCACCACCAGTTCCCTCACTCAAACTTGGATATGGGGTATCGCTAAATGAAATAGGTTGGCCATTATTTTTGTTTGGATTAGAAATAGTATAGTCAACCTGATCATTGCCATCTTCTAAACCCGAACCATCGTTATGTTTAAGTGTGATCGTAGGTAATGGGACCAACTTATCATTTAACGTAGTTATCTTATCAGTATTCGTAGCAGTTGCGACTAAGCCAGTTTCATTCACATTAACTGTGTAATGTATCTTCTTAGAACCAACCGTCTCAATTGTGCCAGATGAACTCTTGTAATTAGTATACACAGCCTGAACTGTTATATCATTTTCACCAACTTTCAATTCTGAACCGTCAATTGGAATTGAAAACTTACTTGCATCATCACTAGTAGCGTGACCAAGAACATCAGCTCCACCATTTATAGAATAGTGAAGGTCATAATCTTCAGAATTAGTAATAGGAGTGACGGTACCGCCCTTTTTGAATGTCAAATGACCATTTAAATTAGCCGTACCAGTTTGGAAAATATCCTGTGGATCTGGAGCATCTTTAGTAATATCCAATGTAGCTTCTGGTTCAACAATCTTGAACGCATCAGTCTGAGCATCAGATTTATAGTTAGTACCCGTGAAGTTAACGTGAGAGAAAGGTACCTTAAGTGATGTAGAACCACTCGGAATATCACTGGCCGTACCATCAAGTTCAATTTTTACTGCTGTCCAATCTGCGCCTTTAGCATTATCAAGCGTTTCAACATTATATGTCAAAGTAGAACCATCGGTGCTGACATTATTAGCCTTGGTTAAGTCAACATGTTCAGTTTTCGTTCCATCAGCACTAACATATGTGACTTTACCAATCACATCGCTATTAAATGTCACATTACTAGGAATGTTCAAAGTCGATTTAATGTCCGTGGCGGCCTGTTTACCGCCTTCATACTTGATACCATACTTAAACTTAAGATCATCACCAGGATGAGCCTCTGTAGTAATTGGTAATGCCTTATCTTCGTCTTCAACATAACTTGGATTTGCATCACCCGTATCAGTATCGACTCTAGATTTAGATGTATCGTCAACAACATAGGCTGTCGATTGAGCTTGTACAATAGAAGGAATAGATTCAAATACCACCCACATACTACCGGGTTTCATATTTCCCTCAGAAGAAGTAAATCCGAAACGTAGCTTATTGCTGTCATCAAGGTGGAATTGGCTAGTATCTAAATCGACTGAATGATAAATCAAATTTTGTCCCGTTGTCTCATAAGTAGAAAGATTATTTTCATGTTTATCTGCACTCTTAGTATTAAATGAATAATCTAATTTAGCAATTCCACCCTTTGTTGCTGGTGGGGTATAGTTAATCATTACATGATGCCAGCCCCATTGTGGGTGGCCTAATCCATTTAAGTATAAAGTTTCTGGATTATTATGAACTAGCTGAAAAATACCATTGGTGGAAGGAATTGGCTTATATGAACTAGCTAATCCAGGGTAGTTCCACCCAGTGTGTTGATCACTCATCGATCTGTTAGCCTCTAAATCATATGTGTCATATGAACTACCCATCGTTTCGGTTTTTCCGCTACTATCATTACCATCACGATGATCATCAAACTCAAGCGCCCAACTATTTTTAATGGCTGAATTAGCAATTGAGTCAGCAGTCTTATTTGCGTTAGAGTTAACACCCCAGACGCCTAGAGTTTGTCCGCCAACGATACCAGAACCATCAGATGAAATAGCATCAGTTCCACGAGAATCATTTTGTAAAACAAATGCCATACCATCAACGTTTGTACTAGAATCACCTAAATAAATCCAAAATGACAAATCTTGCTTTTTAGTAATATCAATGTAGTTATCTGCATCAAGATTACTCCAAACACTAGTTACTGAATCAGCTGTTGAGCCATTTAATTTAAGAATGGAATAATTACCATTATTATCACTAATTATTGTTGGAACATATTTTCCATTATTCTTTCCATTAACAAACAATGATGAAGTTGGATTAATCAAATTATTAAGTTCCAGTCCACTTGGAGTATACTTCATAGCATCACTATCATAATATGCTTTGACTGTTGTGGTCTGTCCCCAAAATAATCCCACAATCAATAAAAATGAAAACACAAATAAAAATGCATTTTTCTCTTTTCTTAACATAATTAGCCCCCTCTTCTAGACTTATGCCACAGATCTAAGAAATATGTGTATTAACTCGCATAGATATTATGCCATGCTTATAACTTTAAAATTTCTCTGTTATCATAAAAATTATTGTTCTAATATAAAATATATATTATTGACCTCATCCTCTTAACTTCTATTATAGTAGGATTATCTGTCTACACACTTTTAATAGTAAACAAATTATAAGCAAAAACAAATTAAGTAATAAAACAAAAATTCCACTGTTGCCGCTACACTTTGAATGACTATTGAATATTGTGATACATTGATGGTGCCAATGTATTTCTTAGCATTTTAAGGAGGAGAAATTCATGAAAATTCTTGTAACCGGCTTTGATCCATTTGGAACAGATAAAATTAACCCTGCCATCGAGGCTGTTAAGAAACTTCCTGACGAAATTGCGGGTGCCGAAATAATCAAAGTTGAAATCCCCACAATTTTTAATAAGTGTGCTGAAGTCGTTCACCAAGCAATACTCGACAACAAACCTGATTACGTCTTAGATATTGGACAAGCTGGAGGAAGATTTGCATTGACTCCAGAACGAGTTGCCATAAATTTTGACGATGGAAGAATTGCTGATAACGCAGGCTTTCAACCACTCAATCAATCCATTCACGAAGACGGTCAAAACGCCTACTTCACCCAATTGCCAGTCAAAGCTATGGCTCAAGCAATCTTAGACGCTGGTATACCAAGTTACGTTTCAACAACTGCTGGAACATACGTCTGCAATCACATCATGTACCAAGTTCAATATATGATTGACAAAGAATTCCCCGATTTGAAAGCAGGATTCATGCATATCCCATTCCTGCCCAATCAAGTCGTGGCACGTCCTGATACACCATGCTTGTCATTAGCCGATGATGTAACTGGAATAACCGTCGCAATCAAAGCTATCGTTAAACAAGATGGCAAAGGTGATATTGAAGCAATCGGTGGTTCTATAAACTAAAGAGTGTGACAAAACATGGTTAGCTTTCGAGCATTAAGGCAAATGGCTCCGGTAATCCGATTTTGGATTGCCGAAGCCATTTGTTTTAAGCGGAAAAAGCTATGTTTTGTTGCACGTTTATGCTACATGTTTAAGGTGAAAATAGTTATGTCACAACTCCCTATTTTTTTACCCAATCTTCTAGACTATAATTAAAATCAAATAACTCAATTCGGAGGTACTAACATGACTATACCTGACGCAAATGCAATTTATCCCAATCCAGCCATCAAAGAGGTTGTCTTTATCAAGAACGTGATCAAAAGTCCCAATATTGAAATTGGGGACTACACCTATTATGACGACCCAGTAAATCCCACCGATTTTGAGAAACATGTTACCCATCACTACGAATTTCTAGGCGACAAATTAATCATCGGTAAATTCTGTTCTATCGCCAGTGGTATTGAATTTATTATGAACGGTGCCAATCACGTAATGAAAGGTATTTCAACTTATCCATTTAATATTTTGGGTGGCGATTGGCAGAAATATACTCCTGAACTGGCTGATTTGCCGTTGAAAGGTGATACTGTAGTCGGAAATGACGTGTGGTTTGGGCAAAATGTGACCGTCCTACCAGGCGTAAAAATCGGTGACGGTGCCATTATCGGAGCAAATAGTGTTGTAACAAAAGACGTCGCTCCATATACAATTGTCGGTGGCAATCCAATTCAACTCATCAGACCAAGATTTGAACCAGAAGTTATTCAAGCATTAGAAAACCTGGCATGGTGGAATAAAGATGTTGAATGGATAACTGTTAATGTTCCTAAACTAATGCAAACAACACCCACAGTTGAATTGATAAACAGTTTAATGGAAAAATAAAAGCAAAAAAGCCGTGCAAGCAATCCAAAAATGATTGTTTACACGGCCTTTACTATTTAGTGAATCCAATTTATTAATAATAGATATGATATACCAGTAAAAAATACACTAGCCACCTCTGGCGGTACTCTACTCGTATATTTTATTTACGACCTTCTGATGATAAAGGTCACTTCCCTGTCCCCAGAAAATAAAGCTTAGTGAAACATAAACGACAGCCAATATTATATTGAAAACATCGAATTTCATGTTATTAGTGAGCATCATTCCAACGATAAAGGCAATTGCTAAAAATGGAATAATTGCGCCTAACCAAACATGTGAATTGTTACCTAGCACATATTTCTCAAGAATCAGAGAGGCGATTGAAACTACAATAAAAATAATCCCTAACATAATTACACCCCCATAATTAATTCAGCGTATATTATGTTAACACTAATAATTTTCTGAAATAAAGGAAAATGTCTTTGAAAACGTCTCCAAGAAACAATTCAACACTTTTTTGCCATCTTATTGGATAATTAAAAGTACTGGGGGATTTTTAATCTTGTACAAACAAATTACTATTTATGATTTATTAGAAATTTTATCAAAGAAATTGGGACCACAGAATTGGTGGCCAGCAGAAAATACCGAAGACATGCTTTCGGGAATGATTTTAATCCAAAACACAAATTGGAAGAATGCCGATCGATCATTAGCTAACCTCAAACAAGCGACTAACTTTGAGACTGACCGTATTCTGGCCTTATCAACTGATGAGATGGAACAGCTGATTCAACCGAGTGGATTCTTTCATAACAAAGCCATCTATTTACGTTCAATGTTGACCGCATATCGTGACAATTTTGACGACTGGTCCAAGTTATCGACACCACTATTACGAAAAAAATTAATTGCGATGAAAGGTGTTGGCAATGAAACCGCCGACGTATTATTGCTCTACTACTTCCACCGTCCAGCATTTGTGGCCGACAACTATTCAATGAAATTGTTTACTAAATTGCACACCTTTACGACAAAACCAACTTACATACAATTAAAGACAGCTGTCGAACGAGACTTCAAATTGGAATCGAAGCAAGCTGAGGAGTTACACGCGTTAATTGACGAATTTGGTAAATTGAAGAGCGACTATTTCGACGATTATCAACTTAAATTGCCTTATTTGTAACCATTAAGACTACTAAAATATGCCGTCTCCAGAGCTGGGAAATATTCTCAAGCTGTGCGGAACGGCTCGAGCCGAAGAGCGGTCTCGAACCTCGGCACACAAATACTTCCCAGCTCTTCCGACTAATTAATCATCATTATTTGAATGTAAAAGTATTCAAGCAATTTTAGACTTTAAAATGTTTTTATAGTAGGGCTGTCAACTAGCATTGCTATAACACTTATTAAAAACTCTATTTATTCAAAAAAATGTAGCGAACCCACTAACCGGATTCGCTACATTTTTTTGAATAAAGTTATTAGAGCTAGCCAAAAGCGGCAGCCTAAATCTTATTTATAGAATGTTTCTCTAACAGCTTGTGCAATCGCAATCTGCACGTGAGCGTATGACAATCCGCCTTGAATATATAGTGAATATGGAGGTCTTAATGGACCATCGGATGACAATTCAATTGTTGAACCTTCAACGAAACTACCTGAGGCCATAACGACATCATCTTCATAGCCATCTTGGTGACTAGGAATTGGATCAACGAATGAGTTCATTGGTGAGTAATGTTGGATAGCAGCACAGAAAGCAATCATTGGTTCTGGCTTTCCAAATGAAACTGTTTGAACGATATCAGTTCTAGGAGCGTCCCATTTTGGTGAAACGTTCATACCCATTTCTTCGCAGAGTGCAGACGTAAAGACCATACCTTTCAAAGCTTCACCAGTTGTATGAGCTGCCATGAAGAATCCTTGGTAGAAGTCACGCAAGTAACCCCAAGTAGCACCCTCACCTTTACCCGCACCAGGAACAGTCAAACGTGAACCAGCACCTTCAACTAAATCCTGACGACCAACGATGTAAGCACCACTCTTAACAATTCCGGCACCAGCATTTTTGTACAATGAACCAGCCATAATATCAGCACCGTAGAAAGTAGGTTCTTCCATTTCGGAAAATTCACCGTAACAGTTATCGATGAAAATATTAACATCTGGACGAATTGACTTAACAAACTTAATCATCTTGGCGATTTTTTCAACTGTAAAACTATCACGAACCGCATAACCACGCGAACGTTGGATAGCAACAACTTTAATTGAGTCATCCTTCAAATCTTTTTCAGCATTATCGTAATCAACTGAGCCGTCATCCAACAATTCAGTCGTCTTGAAATTGATGCCATATTCTGACATATTCCCAGGCTTGTTACCAGCTAGACCGATTACTTCTTGAATCGTGTCATAAGGAGTACCAGTCAAATAATAAAGCGTATTGCTAGGACGTAACATACTGAACAAGGCTGTTGAAATAGCATGTGTTCCAGAAGCGAATTGTGGACGAACTAAGGCATCATCAACTTTGAAATAGTCAGCGTAAATTTGTTCAATCTTGTCTCGACCAATATCATCGTAACCATAACCAGTTGAAGGAACCAAGTCCTCTTCACCGACATGGTGTTCTCTAAACAAGTTCAAGACACGTTGTTGGTTGTAAAGAACTTGTTGATCAATTTCATCCAAACGAGGACGAATCATTTTTTCAACTTTATCAATTTTTTCACTTAAATCCTTAGGTAAATCGTTTTTCCATGATAATGCCATTATTATTTCCTCTTTTATTATTATTTTTGCTTATTAAAGATGCCGTCTCCAGAGCTGGGAAATATTCTCAAGCTGTGCGGAACGGCCCGAGCCAAAGAGCGGTCTCGGGCCTCGGTTTGAAGCCTTACCAAAACCTGGTAAGTCTCCAAACACGTCCGGTGGTATAAGAACGGGAGGAACCTCCCGTTCTTATACCACTACCACGGCACACAAATATTTCCCAGCTCTTCCGACTAATTAATCGTTATAAATCGAACGTAATAATATTCAAATACATTTAAATCAAATAGCATTGAGCATATTCTTGTATGTTTTGATTTTTATGAGATAAACGAACCCAATCATCAAATCCATCTATATTAATTCCAGTTAACCCAGCCTCCGGGTGACAGAGATTTCACGTGCAGTGAAAGTTGCGTTAGAGCAGTGATTTTCTGCTCTTACACAACTGACGTATTTTGAGACTTGCGGTTTCTGCAAGTCTCAAAATCGAGATTCGAGACCTTGGCTCGAATCGGTCTCACAGCAGGCGAAAATCTCTGTCACTCGGAGGCGGCATTTTTATCGTTTCAATACTTCGGCTTGAACTGAAATACTGCCATCTGCATTTTTATTCCAATAAACACCTTGGATTTCAGGTACAAAACCAGGGAATCGTTCAATTGCTCCAACTAAATCTTCAAAATACTTCAAATCGACATCGGCCCACTTTTCGCCGGGTGCTACGATAAATACCCCTGGAGGGTATGGCAATGCTCCCTCGACAGCAACTCGGCCTTTGATATCTTTCAAATCAACTAACTCACTTTGATTCTTCATAAATAGTTGATCAGCCTTTGCTGGTGTCATTGTGTAGTCTTGCATGTCGGTTTTAGCAAACAGTTCTTTTTGTAAGGTGAAAGTTTCGTTATCACGATAATATTGATGCATTTCTTGGCACAACTTTTGTAATGTATAGCCGTTATAACGGTCAGGATACTGTGCTGCCAACCTAGGCAATACCTCAGTTAACGGCGCATCTTCCATATACAAGCGCTCGAATTCCAAGAAGGCATTCAATAACGTATCCAATTCTTCTTTTGTGTCGCCAGGTGTTAGCAAGAATAATAATGAATTTAAATCATCTTTGGCACGAATGATACGTTTTTCCATTAAAAATTCAGCTACCACGGGACCGGGAATTCCAGTTTCTTGATATTTGGCGTTTTCTACATCAATACCCGGCGTTATAACGGTGATCTTTGATGGATCAATCATCGCCTGTCCATCGGCCATCTCCTTAAATCCATGCCATTTATCGCCATGATTCATTTCCCAATACTTACTGTCAGACATTAACTCGTCAGTACTGATATTTGCAAAGTTATCTGGTACAAACGGACGGAACAATTTTGATTTCTGCAATAATTCTTTACGCCATTCAATACCCAAGCGCAAGGTTTCATCCCACCAGTTGAGATTACCTTGACCTGATGTTAGATAAGCGTTGACGGTCAATGAAGCATAAACTGGATATGAATAACTTGAAGTCACGAATTTCAAATAAGCATTGTTGAAATGTTTGTGGTCAACATAACGCTCCTGACCTTTCAAATGTGCGTCCTTCTTGAGAATTTGCGACGTCTGAGCTAAACCGGCTTGTTGTTTATGTAACGACTGTGTAACCAAGATTCCGGGATCTTCGGGGCCATATTCCAATGATAATGGCGACAAACGTTTCATAATTGGAACGAATTGCTCAAAACCACCCCAAGCACAGTCAAATAAAATGTAATCACAGAGTTTACCGATCTTATCAATCATCCATTTGGCATCGTAAAAGACACCGTCATAAGTTTCTAATTGGACAATTGCCAAACGGAATGGTCGCTTAGCTTTGGCCTTTTCAGGATCTACTTTAGCGATTTCTTTTCTAATATTAGCTTCATCCAAAGCTTCTGGATTCATTTCACCAATCAAACCGAGAGCGTTACGGTCAGTTGGAATATAAACTGGCTTAGCTCCACTCATGACTAATGCACTGTTATAAAGCGATTTGTGGTTATTACGGTCAAACAATACTAAATCGTCTTGAGCTAACAAAGCACTGGCACAGATGGAATTAGCACTAGTTGTTCCGTTAGTACAGAAATAAACTTTGTCGGCGTTGTAAGTTTTGGCAGCTTTTTGTTCAGCAGTTAAAGGCGTTCCACCATGGGTCATCGTATCGCCCAATTCATCGACCGTGTCGCTCGTATCAGCAAACATCAGGTTCTTACCAAAGAAGCGATTAAAAACGACTCCAGCTGGGTGTTTTTCGTAATACTGGCCATTGTGGTGTCCGGGTGTCGTAAAACTAATAGGACGGTCTTTGGCAAAATTGATTAAATCTGTCAAAAATCCTGGCACCATCTTCTCTTGATAGGCTGCTACTTCGGCGCTGATATCTTTTTCAGAAATTTCAGGCGTCTTAATTTGGATAATAGGGATACCAAGTCCTGATGTTCTTTGTAGATCTTTCGCAATATCGATGGCAGTCGTATCATGCTCATTAAGCACGATTGCGGCTAATTCGGCAACATCGATGTCCATCGTAAATGGAACTGTCGACCATTCGATTGCGTCGTTGATTTTCACATCATTACCTGTGGCAATTTTCAGAAAATTCATAAATTTCCCCCTATTTTAATTTATTTTCATAAAAAGTATTGCAAATAAGATATAAATACCTATAATTTTCTGGGTATGTTTTTTTAATATTGGAATATTATTTATGAAAAATATTACGGAATTGATTATATATATATATTGAGGTCGTACACAAGTGAAAATCAACAGTTCTTTGCTTACTTTGAAGCCCCCTAACTTCAAAAAGCCTTTCTAACAAGACTTTTAAACAATTCGGGGGAAATAAAATTGGAAACATTAGAACCAAATAAAACACATTATTTAAGATGGCAAGTCATCGCATTGATTGACTTCGTTACCATTATCAGTTTTGAAAATATTTTCTATCCTTTTCAAAACCAAGGTCTTTCCGTGGTTATCTCATGGATCTTCCTATTATTCTCTTACGTTATTCCTTATGCTTTGATTTCCAGTCAAATGAGTTTAACCTTTGACAATCAAGCCGGTGGTCTAGCTTCTTGGGTCCGTCACAGTAGTAACGATACTTTGGGTTACTGGACTTCATGGATGTATTGGGTCCAAAGTGTGCCTTATATCGTGGACGTTTCCAACTCAGTTATCGTTTCATTCAGTTGGATGTTCCTAGGTAACAACACATTGGATGATAAAATGTCACCATTCTGGTTTGGTATTTTAACATTCGTTATTATTTTAGTTTTCATCATGCTAGAAAATGTTATCAAGAATTCACTAGAAATCCTTTCTTTGATTGGTGGGGGCGCAATGTTCATCATGTCAGCCCTCTTCGTTTTACTAGCTAGTTACGCCGTTTTACATGGTCACCATATCGCTACACAACCATTCAACTGGGGTGCTTTCAAGCCAACATTTAGTTTGAAATACTTCTCAACGACCGGATTATTAATTTTCGCTATGTCAGGTGCTGAATTAGCTGCCCCTTACGTAGTTCAAATGCGTGATCCGAAACATGAATTTCCTAAAGCTATGTGGCTCTTGGCTATCATGACAGGTTTCTTAACTATCTTTGGTACATTAGCCTTAGCAATGTTCTTCAACGCCAACCACATTCCACATGACTTTAAGATGAACGGTCCTTACTATGCTTTCCAACTATTAGGTAACAGTTTAGGCGTCGGTAAATTATTGATGTACATCTTCGCCGTTGTCCAAGCAATCTTCATGATGGCGCAATTAGCTGTCTTGTTGGATGCTTCCAGTCGTGTCTTTGCCGGTGATGTCGCTGACAAATTCATGCCTAAGTGGTTGACTAAGAAAAACAAAAAAGGTCGTCCAATTCACAGTTATACAATGACAACTGGTTTGAGTTTATTCCTATTGTTATTGACAGGTACTTTGCCAAATATCAATACCATTTATAACTGGCTACTAAACATTAACGGAATCATTTCACCATATAAGACTTGTTGGGTCTTCTTCGCCTTCGTAGCAATGCGTTGGCATCAAGATAAGTTCCATTCTGATTACACATTTATCAAGAATAGAACCGGTGCTCTACTAGTCGGTGGCTGGTGTCTCGCCTTTACCTTTATCTGTGCTACTTTAGGGTTCATCCCTCAAGAAGCCAAATTTGGTACCGATGCATTCAACCATCAATTAATGTTAAACTTCATCACCGTTATCGTTTTATTCGGACTTGGCTTCGTTATGCCATGGTTACGTAAACGTGAACAACGTCGTGAAGGTTTGATTGATTAAAGAGGGATATAAATCAGAATCCTTCTTAGTTTTAGTTCTATGACAGACTATAAAAAAAGTGACTAGATAAATTTTGAATGAAATTTATCTAGTCACTTTTTTTGTTCTATTATATCAATCCAAACATCAAAATCATCTAATGAACCAACAGTCTTTACTTGACTGGCTTCAGCCTCTTCTTTTGCCTTCAGTGCTTCTGATGAATCCAAAAAGCTTACTAAACGAACCTCATTGTTAGCGGCTTTAACCAAAGATAAGCGAATAAACTCAGAAACGGTCAATCCTTGCTTAGCCAAATTATCCTTAGCCCTTTCGCTAATATCTGCAGTAACACGTGTTGAAACTATTTTATCTTCAATAATACTAGCACTCATAGCATTCTCCTCCTTTTGCTTACCACCGCACTACATCATTGTGTTTTGTTTTTTAAAATTCTTGCAACTAATTACTCTACTATTTTTTATTCGTTCGAATTCATCTGAGAATAATAAAAAGAACTCACATTAAGCAAGTTCTCTATCTTTAGAATAATAACTATTATGAAACCAGTTAATCATTATTTCTAATATTTCCTATCAATCATAAAAGATATTGGAAATAAGGATTATCAGTAAATTTGAATACAGTTTAACTATTGTTTCTTGCTCTTATCCCTTATAACCACCGCATAGTAAATTCGCACTAGTGCAGCCACTACCCACAGTGCTGATATGATATAAAAAGAATTTAGGAACGTTCTAATGCTGATAATAAGAAACAGAATTGCTAAATATAAATCGATGCTTTCATAAAACTTTTTATTGAACCGTATACGATAATTAATCACAACACCTTCACCTTCTAAACTTATTTTTTAATAGGTATAAAACTAACCTAATACCCACACTAACTTTACCAATTATCTTACCCATTCAAAAACAACCTTATACCATCCCCCTTCAAAATTAGTTCTTGTTCAATAATTTATCACGATAATATTTTAAAATAATCCTCCATTTCAAAAAAATAAGCCTAAATAATAAGGCCTATTTTCCATTTAAAGAAATGCAGAAAGACCTAAAACTGTTAAAGTAACTCCAACTACAAGTGATGACCACATTGCTACGGGAGCAAATGGAGATGTGTCTTTATTTGCATGTTTCTTTAAATTTCTAAAATAAACAATTGTTACAAATATTTGCCAAATACCAATGACCAAAAATAGAATAGCCGCAATTATGTCGATTTTACTCATTATAATGTCACCCCTACAATTATTTTAAAATCTTACGTTATTGGACTGCTTTTTTTACTAAATCTATGGAGCTGAACTAAAGAAATAAGACAAGCAATTAAACTGATTACTAACACTATCATTAATATTCCATATGTTTGGGAGTTGGTAAGTACTGCCGCCGATCCATTGGAAGCTAGTAAAGGCAGGTCACTAATGAAGTGAAGGACGATAACAAGTGATAAATTTTTTGATTTTAAATATAAAGTTCCAAATAACATTCCTGTTGCAAATGCTAAAATTATCTGAGATAAAACCACGAGGAAAGATCCATGTTCAAAATTGACTATATGAGCAAAGGCAAAACCAATACTGCTAATTAGTACTGATATGAATAATCTATTATTCGTTAATCTTAGGCTCAAGGGAATCAAAATTCCCCTATATATGTACTCTTCGCAAATGGCAATCATTAGTATAGTCATAAAGCCCATGAGAACTGGACTTTTAATAGAGAGTACAAAAGGATTCTTTGTTAACAACAGTAATACAAGTGCTGGAATAGCATTAAGAAATTGATTAAACGGTCTTTTGCCCGAAAAGAAATTAACTTCAACATGCAACCAGGTCTTATTTAAAATAATAACCATAATCAAAGCAATCAAATCACAACTTATTTGCTGATAACTTTGGGGAGACCAGAAAATTAATGACGGTATCAAGAAAAGGCAAAGTGGTAATAAAATAAACGCTGTAAAAAATTTCTCTAAGTTTTTAGACATTATACTTTTTCACACTTTCTATTTCAAAATTTAACTGCTGAACATCCATGGTTTATCTTCTTATGACTACATTATATGAACTTATGGAGATGAACTTTTATTATTGTCTTAAATGGCCCAAAACAGATCCTCAACCTAGAATTATTTAAATGATAGATATTCAAGATAACAAATCGCACCATTCAGGACATTTTGTTTTGCTCTCTACGATTTATGAAATAATAGTTCTAAGTTATATACATAAACACGCTTTGATAATTCCACTTCTAAATAGTGGGATTTTTTGCTATAAAGTTAGGAGAATAACATTAAGAATTCACAAAAAGTCAAAGAAATACACGCTACAAATACTTTGCTGCAACAACTAAACGATTCAACAAAAAATACAGCCGGCAACAAATATGTACAGTCACTAATAAGACAAGCCTATTTAGAAATAAACAAATCTGATAACATCAATAAACAATATAAGGAGATTCCAAACTCTGTATCTAGACTAAAGGCATCCTTACAATTGATTGCTATCCAAAGAAAATATCACTTCAACGCTTACCAAAACAACTTGATTAATAATTTAGATTCTGTCCATCAAAAATCATTTATTCAACAACTTTCAAGTTTAATCAACGGTCCGTCGTTCTTTCATTCATAAATTGTAATCCCCTTTTAACAGAAGCTAATTATCGCAGACATGTCCAATTAGAACACAGACTCAAAGAGGCCATTATTCACTCGGAGTAATTCGGTGAAAATGGCCTCTTTTTAATTTTGATCAGCTTGAATCAGATGAATATCATTTTTACCTTTAAATAACATGGCATGAAAAGGCTGTACAAAAGCATTGATGAATACATTTTGGTTGCTAAAGATATTTGATTTCTACACCTTTAGTCGAGCAATTAATTCATAATTACGGTATTAATCATCTTTCAGACACTAATTTAAAATTGAGCTCTAAAATCAGTTGGCCCCATCGGACCTCCATCTTTGGCTAACATTATCAGTTGCTTCAAACGATTCCAATTAGTTTGGTCGAGTCTTGAATTATTGGATGAATTGGCTAGCAAAATTCCACTGACCGTTTTAGAAGCAATTATTTGAGGTGCACTCTTTTTTTCGCTTAGATATGTACCAGCTGTCATTAAAACTTTAAGAATATCTGGATCGGTGTCGGCTTTTTGAGATAAAGAGTTGTACATTTCATCGACGATTTCGAAAACCTGTTCATAAACTGACTTTTTCATAGTACATTATTACCTCCTTCAGCATTTATAATCATCAAATAATATCTCCACGGTAATTAAGTATTAAATAGACGATCAGTCTTAAATTTCAAGTTGAACGTCTAACAAGGTTCTCTTCACATTTCATTTACAATCAAACATAAATAGAATTAGCTGTTTTCTTTTTTAAAAAACGAATCAAAAATAGCAAGTATAATAACAACCATTGTACCCCAGTTTGAAAACGAATAATCATGATTGAAAAACAAGTTTTTAATAATTTCCGGTGCTAAAATAACACCAAACCAAAACACAAATGTTTTATAGAACTCATGATTAAATCTTCTCTTCTTTAATTTCATCATTATTAGTACTCCTTTCAAACTGTTTTCATTTCAATAGATTGCCTAATTTGCTATTCAAAATCTTTATATAAACTAAATATAAAGATAATTTCAATTAAATTAGAAAAACATCCTGAATAATGTCAAATAACATCACAAGCACATTTTTAACAATTGTCATCGGTTCAGGAAGAATATTAGCCCTATTCAAGACATTTCATCCCCACTTATGGTCATCGACGTATTATACAGATAGGAAAAGAGGTTATAGAAATGGACGATACAACCCTATTTAATTTAATCGATGATTCTTATGACGAAGATCTTTCAAATCAACCCGCCGACTACAAAAAGTGTCTTTTACAAGGTGCTGAGGAGCTGAACAATGGCAATAGTAATATTAGCGTATGTTTAACTATCTATCAGGGTTATCACAATAATTTCATTGTTCCAATGACACTGCCGCCTAAGAATAGAGAACTATATCAATATATTAAAAATAAACTTAACGACCCTAGCCAAAAGACAATGCGTGATGCCAACTTAGGCTACGGTTTGATTGCGACACACTTTACCTTTGGTCCATTAAATTAAAAATTTCTGAGTCTTCAAAAATAAGGGTTGTGACATAACTATTTTTGTCTTAAGTATGCAGCATAAACGTGTAACAAAACATGACTTTTTCCACTTAAAACAAATGGCTCCAACAATCCAAAATCATGTTGTGAAAACTTTCTTAGATTTAGTTTTTTTATGCTCTTTTTCACATGGAACTTGCCAAAGCACCATGTGAAAAGGCTTTCGTAAAAATAAAAGAATATTCTATTATTCTTAGGATTTAACATGAAAGAAGTGATATCTGATGATGATGTATCCATATTTGAAATTAGGCCCTAGAGATGGAGTCTTGTTGATTTCAGTTTTTATTATGTTAGGTTTAACACTAGTTTTTAAATGGTCTATATGGGAATTTTTATTCTCAGTTGTTGCAGTCATAATTTCGTTCTTAGCGGGAAACATGAAATCAAATGATAAGAACGTGCTTGCTTTCTTGAAGAAATAGTTTGAATTGGGACAGGATACTCTGAATTATTGCAGATTCCAGACCTATGTAAAAAATCATTAATATTCAAAGAATGATCTTTTCCCATAACAAAACCAACTTTCATCATAAGCGTATACTCAATTATTAAAATGTAAGAGAAAAGAAATAGAGTCATCATCAACTTGAATAATCCAATTGATGATGACTCTATTTTTTTTAACCAAACTTGAGAAAGAACCCTAATTATTAGCAACTTTAACCTTAAATAGACAAATATACCTTATTAAACCAGCTAGAAATAACTTTTCATCAACCATCATTTGGTCACAACTACTAATGTACATTCTGTTAGGCATTGCCTTATTTCGCCCTTAGTTTAAATAGTATAATACAATTATTAAGTGAAGGACGTTGTTCTGTTAAATAACGTTAGAAGAAATTTGATGCTTCTGATAGTCGAAACAAGGAGACTTAATTATGAGAAAAGAAAATGAATTCGATAAGATGTTAGAAAAAGCAGAGAAAACCAATTTACAAAAACTGATGGATGAATCAATGTACAATCCAGATCCAGATAAAAGAAAGGTATACGAAACCCTATATACGTATGCCCTCGACAAACGTCAAGAAAAGTTGATTCGAAGCAAAGAATTTGTGATTTAATATGCGTAAAAACAATATATTATCGTTGCAGGAATTAACGGTGCTGATAAAAGTACTCTGTATCGACTTCTTAGACTGTCACTGAAAGCTTCAAGGGTTGTTTGGGTTCAACTTGTATTTGCCAAAGCACCTATATGAAAGGGTTTTCACAAAAAATAAAAGAAATGTTATACTGTTCTTAGGATTTAAAATGAAGGAAGCGATACCGGATGATATATTCGTATATAAAATTAGGCCCTAGAGATGGGATTATGTTAATTTCAGTTTTTATTATGTTAATTTTAACACTAGTTTTTAAATGGTCAGTATGGGAATTTTTGTTCTCAATTGTTGCAGTCATAATTTCGTTCTTAGCGGGAAACATGAAATCAAATGATAAGAACGTGCTTGCTTTCTTGAAGAAATAGTTTGAATTGAAACAGGATACTCTGAATTCTTGTAGATTCCAGACCTATTCTTAATCATTAAAGTTTTAAGCACATTATTATTGAAAGAAAAGACGCAACATAATGACATCTATCGAATTATCAGTATGCTGCATTCCTTTATATTCTTAATATTAGAAAAAATAATTTGATATAAAAAAATAGACCCCACACGAGGTCTATTTTTTATATCTGTCCAACTTCAACGGAAGCGTCATTAGACAATTTCTTCTGTAAATATTTTTCCATTTCTTTATAGGAAATATTGAAATTCATTTCCACTTGTTGTGGTCGTTTAGTGTTAAAAATCACTGCTACCTTTGGCTTACGTCCATCAATTTCGATTGGAATCAACGTTACGTGAACTACTGAAGCATAATCTAACACACCCGAATAGAAACCGTTCAAGACGATTTTCTTTTCGCCGACACCTCCGACACCATTCATGATATTTAACAACATGAACAACGCTACCATGACGATGTACGACAATTGATTGGTTGGTGAAACTAACAACCATGCGCCGATGAAGGCCGCAAAGATTAATGATGAAACTTTATAAATCGATCTGATTTCAATCTGTGATTGCCAATAAACATTAAAGACAGCACCGAGAAAAAAGATGACATCAACTATTAATAGTATTGTACTCATTTAATTTATCCCTTTTCTAGTCATTATAATTAATCTGATTTTATTTTCAAAAATACTTATGGACTAAGTTTAACAGTAAATCGACTACTGAGGTAATAGCCCAATTCTATCTCTTTGAATCAGTCTGTACAGCCGATTAATACGCTCAGCTCCACGGACAGCCCATCTATTTACTACCTATATTGTATCGTACTTAGGAGGTAAATTCATGATAGTACTCTTTTATTGGTCAAATGCATATTTGTGTTCAGCCAATTTCATAAAATATCATAAATTAATCTATTTTATAAAAGCTCAGAAACACCTTGACATCAACTTCCATCTAGTTTTTATTAGGTAGCCTTAATTTTTTTGTTTATAGGGTTTAAAGTCGGTCTCTAACATGATATTATATCTGGAGACAAAAAAAGGGGGATATAAGCTTGAGTGAAAAAAATAAAAAGCACGAAAGCCTTATTCATTATGCTAACGGCCCTTCCTTGGAAGAAATTAACGACACCGTTGAAGTTCCGACTGATGCTGGTTTCTTTAAAACCCTATTAGCATATAGTGGTCCCGGCGCATTAGTTGCCGTGGGTTACATGGATCCAGGTAACTGGGTTACATCAATTGCCGGTGGGGCACAGTTTAAGTACAAATTACTATCCGTTATCTTGATTTCTAGTTTGATTGCGATGCTTTTGCAATACATGGCAGCTAAACTAGGCATTGTGACCGGAAGAGATTTGGCTCAATTAACTAGAGATAGAAGTTCCCGTGTGGGTGGCTTTATCCTTTGGGTAATTACTGAGTTAGCCATAATGGCAACTGATATTGCAGAAATTATTGGTTCCGCAATCGCGTTGAAATTACTATTCAATATACCGGTACTCTGGGGTGTCATCATCACCGCCTTTGACGTATTGTTACTACTGGTATTAATGAAGTTAGGTTTTAGAAAAATTGAGGCTATCGTGGCCACATTAATCATGGTTATTCTCTTTGTATTCTTATATGAAGTTATCCTAGCAAGACCAGATATGGGCCAAATGGTCGTCGGTTTTGTGCCTGATCCAAAAATTTTACAAAACCAAAGCATGCTTTACCTATCATTAGGTATCGTTGGTGCAACGGTTATGCCACATAATCTTTACCTGCACTCTTCAATTTCACAGGCCAGAAAATATGACCGTAGCGATTCAAAGAGTGTTCATCAAGCCGTTCGTTTCTCAACTTGGGATTCAAACATTCAATTAACTTTAGCTTTCATCGTTAATACTTTGCTATTACTATTGGGAGCCGCTTTATTCTATGGTACAAACAGCGATTTAGGACGTTTCGTTGACTTGTTCAATGCACTTCAAGATCCTAAAGTTGCTGGTGCAGTTGCCAGTCCCGTTCTAAGTATTCTCTTCGCGGTAGCACTTTTGGCTTCTGGTCAAAATTCAACTATCACCGGAACACTTTCAGGACAAATCGTTATGGAAGGTTTCGTCCACATGAAGATGAAACTTTGGGTACGAAGAGTTATCACACGTTTGTTGTCAATTCTTCCAGTTATCACCTTCGCCATTATGTATAACGGCAACGAAGCCAAAATCGAATCACTTTTGACATTCTCACAAGTATTCTTGAGTGTCGCATTACCATTCTCGATTTTCCCATTGATTAAATTCACTAGTAACAAGGAATTGATGGGCGAATTTGCTAATAATAAATTTGTCGAGTATTTAGGATATTTCATCGCTATTGTACTGACAATCCTTAATGTTTGGTTGATTTATACTACATTTGTTCCTAGCGTGTAGAAAAATTCCGCCTCCGGTTGTGAGGATAGTCAGCCTGCCATGAGACCGGTGCGAGCCAAGGTCTCGCGCCTCGATTTTGAGCTTCGCAAAGTACGCGAATCTCAAAATACGTCTGTGTTGTAAGGACAGAAAACCACTGTCCTAACGACACTTTCATGGCTGGCAGACTACCTCACAACCTCCGGCTAAGTTATCTGTTCAATATTTATTTCATACTCGAAATTAAAAGAGGTCATGCAATTCTTGGAAATTAATCCAATAATTGCATGGCTTTTATTTTTGATTTTGAAATACTTGAAGAATAGAAGAAAAAATTAATCATGAATCCAATGAGTCGGAAGTGCTGAGAATATTTACCGGCTGTGGTAGTGAAGTTAGAGCTTTAGCTCTTACTCCACCGGGCGAGTTTGGAGACTTACCGGTCTATGGTAAGGCTTCAAACCGAGGTTCGAGACCGCACTGTGGCTCGGGCCGTTCCGCATAGCAGGTAAATGTTCTCAGCACTGGAGATGGTCAAATTTTTGGTAGCCTAATTGTCAACTTATGATATAATCTGGTATCATCAAACTAATAAAACAAATAGAAAGTAAGGAATGTTGATTGAATGCACTTATAAATATGTATGGTCCATTCTTTGATCTCCATAACTGGGCAACAGTTATCGAGTCGGGGGAAGATTGGTTAGTTATTTTATCTTTGGTAGTCATGGAATGTATGTTGTCCGTTGATAACGCGGTTGTTTTAGCAGCTCAAACACAGTCATTACCTAACAAAGTTGAACAAGAAAAGTCACTATTTTACGGACTTTTCGGTGCTTATATTTTTAGATTTTTAGTAATCGGGATTGGTGTGTATTTAATCGATTTCTGGTGGATTAAGGTCCTCGGCGCAGGTTACCTCTTCTACCTATTCTTGAATCACTTCTTTTTCAACAAAAACAAGCAAGTTTCTGAAGCTCCAACTGAACGTAAAGAGAATGCTTTAGAAAAACATTTGCACATCTCACGCTTCTGGCAAGTTGTCATTTCAATTGAGTTGATGGATATCGTCTTCTCAATCGATTCAGTTTTGGCATCATTGGCAGTTTCAAGCAACCCAGTAATCGTGCTAATCGGTGGTATGATTGGGATTCTAGCAATGAGAGGAATCGCTGAAATGATTATGGGACTTATGAGTAAAATTCCAGAACTAAACGGAATGGCATACTTCCTGATACTTTTCATCTCAGTCAAATTGTTCCTATCAATACCAGCAATCGATATTGAAATTCCCAACCTAGTCTTCGTAGGTGTCTTAATCACAGCAATCATCGTCACATTGATTATTCATCAAATCAACAATAACAGAGCTCCAAAGAGCAAAAAAAAATAGTCTCCTAAAGGAGGCTATTTTTTTATTTATTTTTTTCTTTTTTAACAAAACCCTAGTTTATTGATTACCCTAAAAAATCCAGTAAATCTAGCCTCCGGGAGCCAGTGATTTCACCAGCAGTGAAGGTTAAGTTAGAGCTTTAGCTCTTACTCAACAGACGCCTTTTGAGACGTGGTTTTCGGCTCAAAAGCGAGGTTCGAGACCTTGGCTCGAACCGGTCTCACAGCAGGCGAAAATCACTGGCTCTCGGAGGGCGGCATGTTTATTTATTTTGAAGTTTAGAATGCTTCAATCCATAAACTAGATAAACCACTATTCCGATTGCAATCCAGATTCCCACACTAATTTTAGAAATTGCAGGCAACATTAACAAGAAATACAAACTGGCTAATCCAGCAAAGATTGGTAACACTGGATAAAATGGCATTTTGAAACCATCATTTGGAATATCCTTACGTTTTCTCAAGAAAATAATACCGAATGAAATGAAGACAAAGGCCAACAGTGTTCCAGCATTAATCAATGACGTTAATTCCGTTAATGGAACCATTCCAGCGAAAAATGCTTGTACAATTGCGGCAACCCAGACAGCGTTTCTAGGTACAGAGAACTTTTCGTCCACCTCACCCATTTTTTCTGGCAATAATCCATCACGTCCGAGCGCATAAACTAGTCGTGAACCACCGAAGAACATCGTCAATAATGATGTAAAAATTCCGACTAATGCTCCAACGGTAATCAACTTATTCCATGTGTCCAAGTGGACAACTTTCAACGCATAAGCTGCGGGATCATCAACGTTCAAGTCTTTATAGTTAACGATTCCAGTCAAGACGAAAGAAAAGCCAACATATAAAATTACGGCAACAACAACGGTTCCCAACACTCCACGAACAACATCTTTTTTAGGATTAATTGTTTCAGCCGAGTTAGCGGCCAAAGCATCAAACCCTACGAAGGCGAAGAAAACAGTCGCTGTGGCAGTTGAAATACCACCCATTCCAAATGGTTCTGTGTGAAATTGCTTGGGATAAAATGGCACGTAATTACTTGTTTTGATATAAAAGGCACCCACGATAATAAATAAAATAATAATGGCAACCTTAATTAAGACAGCAACATTTTCAACCTTTTTAGAAAGACTGGCTCCTTGGAGGATAATTGCGGCGATTATCAACACAATCAAAGTAGCAGACAAGTTGATTCCTCCCCTTCCAAAGGCCCCGCAGCAAGGAACTTAGGCATTTTAACGCCAAAAGCTCCCAAAATATTGTTATTAAAATATGAAGCAAATCCGACCGCTTCCGCAGAAACAGTTAAGAAATATTCCAAAATTAACGCCCAACCGAGAATCCATCCAACGATTTCTCCATAAATAACCGCTCCGAATGAATACGCCGATCCGGCAACTGGCATCGCTGATGAAAATTCAGCATAAGCCATTCCCACAAAACCAGAAACAATCGCAGCAATTAGGAAAGCTATCGTAACAGCTGGTCCTGCGTGCAATGCAGCCTCGTGTCCGGGAAGAATAAAAATACCTGTACCAATTACAGCACCAATTCCTAAAGATAGTAAATCTCTGGCGCCAAGACTCTTTGTCAGTCTGGAATCGGCTTCGAGATACGTATCGACCGATTCCTTCTTAAAGACATTTTTCATGAATTTTCTCCTTAAAACTGCGTAACCAAAATTACACTAAGTCTAAAGTCTACTACAATTTTTTTCATGAAAAAAGATATTTTGTGCAGAAAATGTAAACAATTGTTCAATTTCACTTCACAGTCCACATAAAATACTGTATTTCCGCCTCCGGTCACCAGTAATATATAGTCTGCTGTGAGGACCGGCCCGAGCCAAAGAACGGTCTCGAGCCTCGATTTGAAGCCCTGCCACAGCCCAGCAGGTCTTCAAAGTCGTCCGTGGTGTAATTGCTAAAGCAATAACGCCACCTTCACTGCATACTATATATTACTGGTAACCTACGGCTATTGTATTTTCGACTTTAAATTTATTGAAATATTCATATTATTTTCAGTAAACGCAGATATTCTTGATTTACATAATGTGATTAATAAAAGGTTAGAAAAAAACATACAACGAAAAAAAGCCAGACAACTCCAATATTGGAATTACCTAACCCTCAATTTATGAATAATATTTTAATTTCTTAATAACAAATGCATAGGATACTCGTTAATTTACGCCAAAAAATCAAACTAGTCTTCAGGCGCTAGACCTTGGCTCGCACCAGTCTCACAGCATAAAGACTACCTCACACCCAAAGACGGAACATCCTACTTACCCTCAGTACGATACTTTGTTGGTGCGACCCCAGTGTATTTTTTGAATGTCTGACTGAAATAACTCAGACGTGTGAATCCCAGTGAATCGGAAATGTCGTTGACACTCTTGTCTGACTCCTTCAACAGCAGCATTGCCTTTTGAATTTTACGGGCATTCAAATAAACGGAAAAGCTCAAACCAGTTTCACGCTTAAACAATTTGCTAAAATAGTAATCCGATAAATAAACTTTACTAGACACCTGATCCAATGTTAGTCGCTTATTCAAATTGCTATCAATATATTCGATTGCTGAAATGATAGAGCTATTTGACGTTGACATGACTTTGATTTGTTGCAAAGCATGCCCCTCACTATCCGCCAATTCATCCATTGCCTCGTTGACATCTAAGGAATATCTAATAACAAAGTTATCGATTCCCCGATCTTTAATAATCAATTTGGCAACGCTTTCTGCCATATTACGCAAAAAAAGAACATGTTCCTGTAATTGCTGCATGGCACGAAGATGTTCTTCATTCGTACCCTTTTGAATATCCTTAGCCACGCAGACTTTACCCACTCGTTGATTGATACTACTGATTCGTAACGGTGCATCAGCGTATTCTAAATTATACTTAAATTTATTGACACTTAATTTGGATAAGTCAGTCATTTTATTCATCCTGGTCAAAGCACTGCCTTCTGCCAAGTCACCAAATATACCCGCCTGTAAATGGTCGTCTGTGCCCAAGACAAATACAGCGATGTCATTTGTTTGTGCGTAAGACTGCAACAAGCGGATAATCACTTTTTCATTGCTAGATAATAAAGACTGTAAATCAAATTCTTCCATAATTATTAGCCAACCAATCTACAATATTTAAATCTTCGAATTTAGATATTCCATTAGGACTACCGCATCATTATGTTCCTCATCTTTAGCGCTAAATAATATAAGAACATCTTGTTTTTCTAATGCCGTTTTTAAATTTGTCAAAAACTCTTCTGTGTAAGGATTTGCATTTATTTCTGCTAAATACTTTGTTTTAAAGTCCGCGTATTTTTCAGGATCATGACTGAACCACTTGCGCAATTCGGCAGTTGGAGCAATTTCTTTAGCCCAAAGGTCCAAATCTGCTCGAACTTTTGAGATGCCACGAGGCCAAAGACGATCCACAAGAACTCGATATCCCTCAGGCAATTCCTTGTCATAAATACGTTTCATAATCAACTTAGTCATTTTTGATAACCTTCTCTCATCCATTTTAATTGTATCACAGGAATTACTAATGATTTTTGTTAATTTTTTGACTAATTTAGCACTCGACAATCAAGAGTGCTAAATTCTTGAATTCTATCCGAGACGATTTTACAATGTATTTGTAATAAAGGGAAAGGAAGTAACATAGTATGACAAATGAAATTATGGATCGTAATAATTTGATGAGAAACTGGTTCAACAATGATTCGTGGATGAACAATTTTCCATCTATATTTGACAACAATTTCCCAGAGGACTCAACTCTAAAAACTGATATTAAGGAAACAGATAAGAATTATGAGGTCCATGTGGATATGCCGGCATTTGATAAGAAGGATATTGACATCAATTATGAAAATAATGTTTTAACAGTTAGTGGCCATCGTGATAGTTTCAATGATCACAATGATAAGAACGGTGACATGATTATGAGTGAACGTTCAAGCGGCCGCTTTATGAGACAATATCACTTGCCAGCAGTCGATACTAAAAATATCAAAGCTAATTATGACAAGGGTGTCTTGATGATTGATCTTCCAAAGTTGGAAAACAAGGTTGATTCTGGACATCACGTTGATATTGACTAGTTTTTCTTGAACTGCCGCCTCCGGTTGCCAGAGATATTTCGTCTGCTGTGAGGACCGATTCGAGCTAAAGCTCTAACTCCACCTTCACCGCTGGTGAATATCTCTGTCAGCCTACGGCTAATGTTTTGAAATTAATCAGTTAGATTTTTGAAACATAAATAAATTTGGTCGAAAGTATTTTTTAACATTTTTAATACTTTCAGCCTTTAAAACTTAGTATCAATTTAACTTCGACTTTTCAAATGAGTCTAACAATCTTAAGAATTTAGATTGTCAGGCTCTTTTTTTGATCTCATTTATATATTTCGAAGTCTTGATAAACTCTAATCCAGAAATACACTAGCCAGAGGTTTTCAGCAATTTAGTTACGCAATGACGGTGGCGTTATTGCTTTAGCAATTACACCACGGACGTGTTTTGAGATTTGCGTACTTTGCGAAGCTCAAAATCGAGGTTCGAGACCGCTTTCTGGCTCTGGCCGGTTCCCATAGCGTAAACTAAATTGCTGAAAACTGGAGGCGAAACTCTACAAAATGTAACTTTTGGCACCAAATTCACAAAATCTTCACATTTTCAGAATATTTAATTCATAAAGATTCAGTATTATATAAATTGTAGATGAGAGATATAAGTAATCCCTTTTCTCACCCCCTATAACATATATATTTAATCCCCTAAATAAAAACACCTTTCCCCGAGGTGTTTTTTTATGTATTTTAGGTGCCTGCCGGTAGTAGTTGAGCAAAAAATAAGCTATACTAATATGTGCAGAGCGGAATTTTTCCACTCTCGTGGGATGTAGCGAATTTTGCTACAAAAGGACAAAAGAATTTATACAATAAAAAAAGACTTATCAACAATGGGCTATCCAGATTCAAATGATTTTTAGAAATTTAAACAACAAATAACTTTATGATAAGCCTGCAATTATAAACCGTAGATTAGAGACAACGACTCTATTCTCATCCCCCCTATTAACAATATTCAATCCCCTAAGAAAAAGGCATCCTTCCCCAAGGATGTCTTTTTTGTTTTGCCGTCTCCGGTTTCACGAGATATTTCGCCTGCTGTGAGGACCGATTCGAGCCAAAGTTCGGTCTCGAATCTCGCTTTTAAGCCTTGCAAAACCGGCAAGTCTCAAAAGTCGTCCGTGGAGTAAGAGCTGAAGCTCTAACTCCACCTTCACTGCTGGTGAATATCTCGTGAAACCTCCGACTAATTTATTCTTCATATATGCAGCAAATTACAGGTATCTTAGAATACAATCACAAACGACAAGAAAAAAATAACCCTGATCTAACGCTTTAATATTTTAAGCATTGATCAAGATTATCCATCCATTCAAAATTCATTCAACTACGTTATCCAAAACATCCGTAATTTAAATATACAGTAACATTTAAAACTCCAAATACCCTAGCTGGAGGGCGCCGGTGAATGGTAGTACGCAGTGAAGGTGGCGTTATTGCTTTAGCAATTACACCACGGACGTGTTTTGAGACGCGATTTTCGGCTCAAAACCGAGGTTCGAGACCGCCTTTTGGCTCGGACCGGTCCTCACAGCGGACTGCCATTCACCGGCACCCGGAAGCGGCATATACTATTTAATCAATTGACCACGCAAAATAAATTCTGATGGAATTGACTTCTTTACGATGTCTTTTTCGAAAATAGACCAGAAAGCATACTCGCCGATTTCCATTAATTTATGATCAATAGTAGAAAAGTTCATCAAACGACTGTAATCTAAATCTTCCTGACCAATTACAGGGATATCAATATTCATTTTGTGCAACTCTGATAAAACTCCAACTGCCACTTGATCACTGTTAGCGAAAACCACTTGTAACTTTGGATCTCGCTCTATCAGATATTTAGCAGCTTTTACTCCTTCACTATAACCTTGAGCTCCCATATACAAATGCTTGGGGGTGATTTTTTTACCAAATACTTTTTCAAAGGAACCCTTAGTTTGCTTAGTCGATTGGCTATATTCTTCACTTCGGGAGAGTGTAACGCCGATATGCTCAAATTTTAATCTGCGCAACAGGTCGAATACTTTGGTATATGACTCTTCACGATTGGTATACGCACAAGAAATTGGATAGTCGAAAGTATCTTCGCAACAGGTAATCGTTCCATACTGTTGATACTCCATAATTTTTTCAAAGGAAATTTTTCGAGAAGTAAAGATTAAGCCATCGAATGACTGATGCTTCAACATTTCCAAATACTTTATCTCATTTTTGGCACTATAATCTGATGGCAATAGTGTCACTTGATAGTTTTCTTTAAACGCCGCTTCAGTAATAGCCGAAATCAACTTTTGGAAATATGGAATATTAATATACGGCAAAACGACCCCGACCATATGAGTTTTACCTGTACTCAAGGCCCGCGCCACATCGTTTGGATGGTAGTCCAATTCTTCCATTGCCCGCAAAATATCTTGTTTCGTATCGTCGGCAACGTAACTTAAATTATTGATGACCCGTGAGACAGTCGAAACTGAATGACCGGATCTTTTGGCAACATCGCGAATATTTGACATGATTTTCACTCCAATTTCTGATTGTTAGCTTGCTACGTATTAAATTATTGACTTATTTATAGAAAAAATCAAAATTCATAATTTCTTCACATTTTCAAAATATTTGGTTCACACTTATCAAGTATAGTATTAGTTGTAGATGAGAGATAAGAAATCTCATCTCATCCCCCCTATAACATATATATTTAATCCCCTAAAAAATTAAAAGAACACCTTCCCCGGGTGTTCTTTTTTCGTGCATTATTTTTCAGCTGCGTGAATGGCTGCCGCCTTGAACATTAGATCATCAACAGTGATATTTTTAAACCCAACATCCTGCATCATCTCAGCCAATCGTTTGATACTGACAAATTTGTTAACTGAATCATCTAAATATTGATACTCCGGCTGACTCTTGGCGAAAACTTTGCCCATCAAAGGCATTATATGATTGAAATACATCTGCCAGCCAATTTTGATAACTGGAGTTTCCACTTTGAAAGCTTCCAGACAGATTAACTGCCCACCGGGTTTCAAAACTCGATAGATTTCTTGTAGAGCCTTATCGGCGTCTGGTACATTGCGCAAGCCAAAGCCAATCGTGACTACCTCGAAACTATTATCCTGATAGGCCAGTTTCATAGCATCGCCAATTTCCAAATTCACGTTGGTTACTTCAGCGGCACTGACTTTTTGTTGGGCAATCTTCAACATCTCTTGGCTGAAATCCATTCCAATTACTTTGGCATGGGGATAACGTTTGGCTAAAGTAATTGTCCAGTCTGCTGTCCCACAACAGAGATCCAAAATATTATCAGGTCCCACCGTGATTTTCGATGTTGCCTTTTGACGCCACTTTTGATGTGTTCCCAAACTCATGATTGAGTTCAGCTTGTCATAATTTTCAGCAATATTATTGAACGTTTTTTGCACGTCTTTTTCTGGTACTTTATTGGTCAGTCCCATAATTTACCTCTAATCGATGTTGTTTACTCGTCCATAATAGTACATGTATTTAACACCACTGTCAGAAATAACAAATTTTGAAACACCAGCGTTATCTGGTTGGATGATTTGTGAAATATTTTGTGCTCCGGTAACAACTTTCATAAATGAACGACTGACAAATCCGTGACAGACGACCATGATTTTTTCGTCACCTTTTTTTGCCATATCATCCATAAAATCTTCAACACGTTTGTAGACGTCCGCATATTCCTCACCATCTTTGGCATATTTAGTATAACCAGGCAATAAATAGTTATTTTCATCGAATACATCAGGATATTTATCGTGCAACTCTGACTCTTTAAGTCCATCCCATGAACCATAATCTGCTTCATAAAGACGTTTGTCTTGTTTAATTTCGTGAACATTTTGATTCAAAATCTCGGCTGTCTGCATAGCACGTTTCATTGGACTTGAATAAATTTCATCAAATTTATTAATATCAATATATTTTTTTAATTCTTCAACTTGGGCAATTCCTTTGGCGTTAAGTGGCTTGTCAGTAGACATACCATTGATACGTCCCTCATAGTTGGTATCCGTTTCGCCATGTCTTACAATATATAACTCGACCATAAAAATACTCCTCTGTGTTAGCGCTTTAATTTAACACCTTTTAGTATTTCATTATTGACTTTGCATTGCAACTCAATTATAGTGAAAGCAATCAAATAGAATCCTTTAAACATTGGTCCCGTGAGGCTAAGAAGGAAACACGTTCAGTCTTTTATTTCGCATACACGGGATGGAGGACTATTTTTTTTGCAAAATTTTACTTGGGGGAGATGTTCATTATGGATCCAAATAGTAAAGACTATCGCAATCCGGATGCAGTTTTAGACGTTTATGAAAAGCCACCTTTAAGCACGTGGGCTTTCCTATCATTACAGCACTTATTCTCAATGTTTGGCGCCACCGTTTTAGTGCCACTACTTGTTGGACTTGATCCAAGTATCGCGCTATTCAGTTCTGGTGTCGGAACAATTATTCATATTTTAATAACTCACCGGAAGATTCCAGCTTACATGAGTTCCAGTTTCTCATTCATTGTGCCGATGGTCGCGTTGATGAAGACCGTAGGTTATGCCGGAGTCGCTCAAGGTACCATTGCCGTTGGCTGTGTTTACCTAATTGTTTCATTGATTGTTGGCTTCGTTGGTTCTGACTGGATCGACAAAGCTTTGCCACCTATCGTTGTTGGACCAATCGTTATCGTCATTGGTATGTCAGTTGCCGGAAGTGCTGCTAACAACGCCATGATGAACGGTTCTCACTACGATTTGAAATACTTCGGAGTTGCCATGTTCACACTTTTCTTAACCGTCCTATTGAACATGTATCTCCGTGGTTTCTGGAGTAATATTGCTATTTTACTAGGTATCGTTGGTGGATACATTCTATCCGTTGCCTTAGGTATCGTTGATTTTTCAAAAGTCATCTCAACACCTTGGCTTAAGTTACCTGCTTTCGATTTAATGTTCGTTAACTACATGCCCAAACAAATTTATTGGGGCGCTATCCTGAGTTTTGCGCCGATTGCCTTCGTTACAATGGCTGAACACTTGGGACATATCATGGTGCTAGATGAATTGACTCACCGTGATTTCTTCAAAGATCCTGGTCTTCACAAAACTCTAGCCGGTGATGGTACAGCTTCAATCGTGGCTGCCTTCCTTGGTGGTCCTCCTATCACATCATACGGTGAAAACATTGGTGTTATGGCCGTTAACAAAATTTTCAGTGTGTACGTTGTTATGGGTGCCGCAGTCTTCGCTGCCTTGTTCGGGTTCGTTGGTAAACTGAGTGCCTTAATCCAAACAGTTCCCGGTCCTGTAATCGGTGGTATCAGTTTCGTCTTGTTCGGTGTTATTTCATCTAGTGGTTTGAGAATCCTAGTTGATAATAAAGTCGATTTTAACGAGAAACGTAACTTGATGATTGCCTCGGTTATCTTGGTTATCGGTATCGGTAATGCCTACCTCCAAATCGGTACTTTCCAGTTTACTGGTGTTGGTGTGGCTACTGTTGTTGGTATTATTCTCAACTTGATTTTGCCTAAATATGCCCTCTCAGAAAATTGGGACGATGATAAAGACAAATGGGAAAAAGATAAAAAAACTAAGTAGAATTTAAAAGGTAGTCCTGACAAGGGGCTACCTTTTTTGGTTGGTATTAAAATATGGTGCTTCCGGTTTCCGGTGAATGAAGTTACGCTATGGGGACCGGTCCGAGCCAAAGTACGGTCTCGAACCTCGATTTTGAACTTCGCATAAACCGCGAATTTCAAAACTCGTCCCGTGGTGTAATGGCTAAAGCCATAACGCCACCTCCATTGCTGTAACTTCATTCACCGGAAACCTACAGCTGGGCCTTGTTTTAAAACTAAATTTCTCTTAATTCTAATGTTTAATTTCTACTTCCAATTGACAAATAACTTTCAATATTAAAAGCAAGAAAACGCAAAAAAGATGTATCGAATAATCGGAACAAATTGACTCATTCTGATTATTTAATACATCTTTTTCTTCGTAATATATATTAGAGCCAAAAAGTTACTGTAGCATCGCTGTTAATTTTTCGATCTGTTTCTTTATTTTTTGTCCATAATCCGTATCTTTAACGGTTATTCTTTCGGACGAACGCTCTACTATTTGTTTTGCTATCACTACGTCTGACATTTCTTCAATCGACTTTTTTCTTGATGTGAAGGACTTCAATGTTTCCAAACGCATGCCGTATGAATCGAATAGCAATGCATAGCCACCTATTTCACTATTCCTGTCATCTGCTTCTGATAACCCATTTACCACAACAATTTTCTTATTTGCCATGATTGGTGATTCATCGGCATCTGGTGTGTGGCCGTTGATTATGTGTCCACGGCTATTTAGTTCAAACTCCTTCATTAACTTATCCGCAAACCACTCTTCCTTACACAATTTAAAGAATGGATTACAGTGTTCTTTTTGGAGTTCTGTGTCGTCAATGAAATAGCGCTCAAACGTTGCCATTTTATCTCTGCCAAATAATGGAGAATTTTTTCCTTCCCATAAGTACCAGATGAAATCGGAGTTATAACAATCGCCAGTTGTTGGGTGTCTCATACCATCTTTTAGCACGTATTCTGAATAATCACAGAAACTCTTGCCTGAATACTCATGACCATCTTGTTGCCACTTTAGAAAGTTACCTTTCTCATCAACTGGAATACAGCCGTGGAAAAGTAGATTGCCATTATGCTTCAGATACATTGAACCATTGTCGAGCATGTACCACATGTGTTCATTCAATTGCGATGAATGCGTGAATTGATTGATCAGATCGATAATAACGGTCTGTTCACTATGCGTAATTTGATAAGGATTGGCGGGATTGACTGTTTGAAAACAGCCGTGTTTGATAGGGTAAGTTTTATCCCCGATGGTAACTGATTTCTTATCTAAACTTAGTTTATCCAACAATAGGCGGTCATTCATGCCAAATTCAGGACGGCGTTTGATTGCTTGACCTTCCAGCTTGAATTGCATGATAGCCGCAGCTTGTTGAACACAGTTGTCGATATCCTTTTCCTCATTAGTTTCCCCAGTGATGTTAACTTTCGATTCGAAATTTGGGATTGGCACATAGGCGTGGGTCGCAAACTTTATCATTGAAGTTAAATCGATGCCATAAACATCTTCCAACAACCTGAGATTATGATAACGAGCACAGATGCGGATCACATTTAGCATACATAATTTAGAGCCGGCCAAACTTCCCATCCATAATATATCGTGATTGCCCCATTCGAAATCAAAGTTTTGCCAGGTGTCACTCAACTGTTTAATGACACTTTCGGGGTGACGACCACGGTCATAAACATCCCCAATAATATGGATTCGTTCGATAGCTAATTTTTGAATAGCGTGACAGATTGAGATGATAAATTCTTCGCCCATCTGCAAATTTACTAGTGTTTTGACCATTTCACGATAATACTGTTGCTTGTCCTGCGTGTCCAAATTGCCGAAAACTATCTTTTCTGAGATGTCGCGGAGATTGCTGTCGAGAGCATCATAGACAATATTGCGGGGATACTTGCCAGAAATATAACGAACGATTTCAACTAAACGATTAATTGTTTCCATATACCATTGCTTGGCATCGTCTGTATCAGTTAGCTTTTCATTTATATTCTCCAAAACTTCTTCGGGATAGTAAATTAGACAGACTAACTTCTTTTGATTCAGCTTGGTCAAACGTCCATTGAAAACTTCTTCAACTTTACGGCTGACATTACCCGCACCACTACGAATAATATTTAAATATTTATCATCATTACCATGAATATCGCTGATAAAAGCTTCAGTTCCTTTTGGTAAATTCAAGTTTGATGTTAAATTAACTATTTTAGTCTTTATCTCATTAATATTTGTGAATTCGTTGTCCATTTTATGTGCTATGCCTTCCCAAGATAATCCGTCATCTTCAGTTCTGATAGCGTATACAATTGAACTATACCAAATGAATTCATTAATTCCAAGTATCACAATTATATTTGAGTTAAAATTATAGTTATAGGAGGATATATTATGAATTTAAACTTAGATTCTACAGTAACTTTGAACAATGGTGTTGAAATGCCTCAACTTGGATTGGGTGTTTGGAAAGTTAACAACTCTGGTGCTTCTCAATCAGTCCAATGGGCATTAAAACATGGCTATAAAGCTATTGATACTGCTAAACAATATGGTAATGAAGCCGGCGTTGGCGATGGATTACAAAAAGGATTAGCAGAAAATGGACTCAAGCGCGAAGATATTTTTCTAACAACTAAGATCTTTAACGGTGACCAAGGCTATCAATCAGTGCTAGATAACTTTGAAGGCCAATTAAAGAGATTGCAAACCGATTATGTGGACCTACTTTTGATTCACTGGCCTGTAAGTGGTACTTATGTAGACACTTGGCGTGCTCTAGAAACTATTTACAAAGCTGGCAAAGCACGTGCTATCGGTGTTTCAAACTTCAATATTGAACGACTAAGCAATATTCTCAAGTTCTGTTCAATTAAACCTGCAGTTAACCAAATGGAATATCACCCACTTTGCCAAGAAGTAGATATCAAGAATTTCTGTGAAGAAAATAATATTTACCTCGAAGCATGGTCTCCACTTGGCGGTGGTTCAGTTCTAGGCGACACAAGACTCAAGACAATTGCCGACAAGTACAATAAGTCAGTTGCCCAAGTAATCCTTCGTTGGGACTTACAAAACGGCATTATCACAATTCCTAAGTCAGTTCACGAAGCTAGAATTATTCAAAATGCGGACGTTTATGACTTTGAAATCAGTGATGACGATATGGAAGAAATCAATGGCTTTGACGCTGACAAACGCAGTCTTTGGTATGGTGACTTCTATTGGAGCGGCAATCCTGATGGATTCAAGGATAGCGTTGATGTTTGGGACGACCAAGATCAATTTAATAAATAATTTAATTATATAAAGTATACAAAATGGATTGTGGACTCTTGAAAAAGAGCTCACAATCCTTTTTGTTTAAACAAATACTCATTTTATGAAATATTTTTTATAAAGTTATGACTCAAACTATCCATTTTGTCATTTTATACTGTGAAAGCGATATACAAAAGAATTTATTTTTCAAACAAAACGGAGGTTCTTGCATTATGAAAGTAAACAAAGCCGCTAGAATCCTTAGCATTCTACTTTGCTCATCTTTAGCTTTAGGCAACGTGCTGGTTCAACCAGTAAAAGCTGTTACAACTAGTTTGCAGCCTGACACAACAACTACTCCCGCAAATGATGCCAACAGTGTGGATGTTGACGATACTGACACCACAGATGACACAGATACTCAAACGGTGAATATCACTTTTGTCGATCAGAACAATAATAAAGTTGTCGACAGCCAAGGCACACCTTATACATTTTCAAAAGACTATGAAGTCGGCACTGAAATTGATCCTGCCGATTTGGCTGCAACGGTGAGTTCTGATTTGAATGGTGGTTATACTCTCGATGATAATCAAGATTCAATTACAGTCGCAGATAGCAATAACAATTATGTTTTAAAAGTCATTGCCAAAACTTATGACCATATTACGATTGCCCTTCGGGATCCCAACGGAAATGGTGAAGGCGTATCTTACAGTAACTCAGCTACCGTCGGACAAAAAAGTGAACAACTTATTTTCAGTAAAAAGGTAACTTACGACAAGATTCCTATCAAAGATTACATATATAATGGTTACGCTCTATCGTATCTTTCATTTACTGGATTCGACAAAATCCCTAATTCCAACTCTGATGGTACGCTAACACTCACCTATGATATGATTCCGGAATTTGAAAAAACATATCAAAATATTAATTATTATGTTTTGAAAGCAATTTACTCCGTCCCATTGGACCAAACAATTACACTGCAACATGTTGATGACAAAGGAACAGCGATTCCAGGCACTACTGATGAAACTCTTTCTGGATATAAAACTGGCGATGTCATAGAGAATCCTTACTCTCTTGCTGAGGTTAAAGAAATTCCCGGTTACACATTCTTCAAAACTACCAGTCCCTATGTCGTATCTGAAGAAAATCAAATCAAGCTGATTTATACCAAAGGTGACATTAACTATTTAACAGTAAATTATAAGGACAAAGCTACTGGAAAAATAATTTATACTGACTACTTACGTGGCAATTCCGGCGATACTGTGAATATCCAAGATATTGCAAACATTCAAGGATTTGACAGTTACAGATCATCTAATCCCGATTCAATCGGAGATTATACACTGACAGCTAACAACGAAAGTATAAATATTGACGTACAGATGAAAGACCCTTTTACAATATCTATAATTCAATCATCTGATAGTAACATCAGTCTTACGTCTAAAGCGACTTTCGAATATGGCAGCGCCACAAATAATGATTGGGTAACATTTTTGGATAATAATTTATCTAACGTAGAATCGTTTACCGTCATTTCGGAATTTGAAGGAGAAACAAACTCTGAACAGCTAGATATCGATTATGTACTTTCGCTTGGGATTTCAGATTTATACGACGTATTTAACGGCGTACTCATTCCTGGAACAATCATTAACGATGATTCAGATACTAGTGGCCTAGTCGCAAAGGTTGAAATAAATTATCGTCCTGAAACAATTAACGACAAGCCTATCAATGTAACTTATCAAACAACTGATAATAAAGTCGTCGAAAATAAGGCTTTGACAAATGATTCTGCAGACACCGTTGATGCAGGCAATTTAGTCAAAACAGGTCTTCCTAAAGGTTATGAGTTCGATGACACAGATAATATCTACTCCATTAATTCCGTCAACAATGATTCCATAGAGCTCATTTCTCAAGTCAAAAAAATATCAGACTCCGGCTCTGGTGGAGGCAATAATGGTGGTGGAAATAACTCCGGCGGCTCAAATAATAACAATAATAATAAACCTGGCGACATTACTGATATAACAGAATCTATTAGCACTCACCCTGGTTCATCCGACATAACTATTTTTGACAACAATGGTAAAGATACTAGTAAAACTGTTTCATCTAACACTGACTTCTCTGCCGATCAAAAGATGACTCTGAATGGCAAAACTTACTATCGTATCGCTGACAACCAATGGATAAACGCTGATGACACTTACACTTTCTATGCCAGCCAAACAAGCGTTAAAACTTTCTCCGATTCAGCTAAGTCATTAGTGAGTTCAAATAATAAAGCTATCTCTTACCGCATGCTAGGTAACGATAGCGACTGGTATACCGACCGTTACACTTACCTAAACGGGCAAAAATATTATCGTATCGCTACTAACGAATGGGTTAGTGCCAATGATACTTTTGAATATCAATCGGCAAATAAAGTTGTACAACCGACTTCAAATGCAAAATTGTACGATGACCGTGGAATTTTCGTTCGTAATGCACCAACATACAGTCTCAAAACTGACAAAGTTTCAACGATTAATGGTGTTCAAATGTATCGGGTTGCTACTAACCAATGGTTACCTATTACTGACGTGAAATAACAAAAGGTACTTGGAAAAATTCCAAGTACCTTTTTACTATCTTCGAACTGTTAAATTTTTATTATCAATTATAGAGCCAAGATTAAAGTTCACGATATTAGTTCCAACGGCGATTCCCGTCAGATTATAATGTGCCACAAATGGCATAAACTCATCCACACTGGCCTCTGTACCAACTAAAGCCCAGATACCAGCCTCAACTAGGCTACTGCGAATAACAGTCGTTTGTTTATCATTATTTTTAGCCGTAGCGATGGCACCGTTTTGTAAATAATATGTTGTAATCACGTTCGCATTGTTCTTAGGTTCAGTGATATCAATCTGCCAACGGAAATCTGAACTTTGCTTGGTCGCAAATTTTGAATTGTCATCGCCACTCAAATATACTGCCACGATTTCAGGATTCTTTAACATGGGTTTCAATTCATCATTAAAGACCTGCTCAATTGCCCAATTTCTAACGATTTCTGAAGGGTCAAATCTGCCAGCAAAATATGGTCGATAGATTCCATTCGTCATTTGTTGCGACAAAACAGCTGAGTTATAAATTTCTTTGAATTCGTTTGAGGACGTCAAAGGCGTTTGATCTCCACGTTGAAATTTTGAAACTAGTGAATCATAACGAAACGGCGAAAACATTTCGTCAATTTCTTGAAGATGTTCACCGACACGCTTGGTAACAAATTTCATCTGTTCCATAATTTCAGTACTTGAGCTTAGTGCTACTAATTTAATTACAATATTCATATTCATTTGATTAATTTCATTTTTAAGTAAAACTTGATTGTTAGTTTTCATTGAGAGATACCTCATTTCTTAGTACAAAACAAAGTATACGGAGAAACTTTGAATGTTTTATGACGAAGATTCGAAAAAAGATGTAAAAAAAGAGAGTGTGACAAAACATGGTCAGCTTTCGAGTATTAAGGCAACCAAGACTAGTAATCCGATTTTGGATTGCTAGTCTTGGTTGTTTTAAGCGGAAAAAGCTATGTTTTGTTGCACGTTTATGCTGCATATTTAAGACAAAAATAGTTATGTCACAGCCCCTTTGAAATCTTATAAATTATCTTGAACATCTTCAGCGTTAACCCATTCATTGGTTGCTACACGATAGAATTTAGTTCCATTAAAGAAAGCATATCTATCCGTCTTCCAAGCTGTATCGGACATAAGCATCCGGTCAGAAACGTTTTGTGAATGCTCGTTAGACAATGATTTTGGTGAGCCATTCTTCGTTACGATAGTAGCTGCATGATCAACGTAAACTAAAGCATCTTCCGCTTTGACTAATTCATTAGTCGCTACACGATAATATTTAACATTGTCGCGTGTTACTACTTCATCGGAGAACCAATCCGTCCCGGGATATAGTTCACGATTGGTGATTTCTTGACCATCCATTGTATAAAGTTTGACGTTATCCTGATTGTGATATGTCATTACTGTTTGGTTAAGTTGCTCAACTGAATTGGTGTTTTTATCTGAACCTGAGTGATGTGATGAACCACCACTGGGTTTCTTAGGTGTTGGGGTATAAATAACGCTTTGAGTTGGCGTGATTCCAGTTGATTCGACATCGGCCTCAACCTTTGTTAAATCCGGTGTATATCCATCTACTTCCGGTACTTCTACATTGAACACACCCTCTTTGGGAACAGCAGGACCGGTGACATGGACTACTTTGTCTCCCAAATTGGTCTTAATTGTTACGTCAGTATCAATGTACCAAGAGTAGTTTGCAGCCACTCGAGGTTCATCCCCCTCAAAAGAATATGCACTTTCTAATTCTTTTGATGTAAAAATTTTACCCTCATCGTTTACCCATCTGCCACTATATATACCTGTAGGGTCAATCGTTGACAGATTAGAATCTTGTAAAATAGTTGTCTGATTTACCTTTATCTGTTTAAGATTAAAATGTTCTACATCGTCTATATAACTTTGAAATCTTCCGACATTGAGTAGTGCTGTGGCACCATATCTATCAGCGTATTTCATTTGCATTCCAGATAAATCAATTGACTTCAAATTACTACATCCTTGAAATGCACCAACATATCCAGAAACCTTTGCATTATCGAAATTGGGCAAATCAATTGAATTTAAATAAGTATCCCCTTTAAACATTCCTTCAATCGAAGTAACATTATTAACATCAAAATTAGATAAATTTAATTCATGTATTCCAACTTTTGGATCAGGCCATTTAGGATCCGGGTTATCAGAATCAGAGCTAGGATTATCAGGATTAACTCCCATTTCATAAGATAAATCAGTCATTTCTCCAAACATTCCGGACATATTTATTACATTTCCAGTCTTAAAATTTGATAGATCAAGTGATTGAAATCCTGATGCATCAAACATATTGCTCATATTCGTTACTGCACTCGTATCAAGTTTGTCAGTGTCGGCTGACCTTAAATGTTTATCAAATTGAAACAAACTAGTCATATTTGTTGTATTACTAGTATCTAAATTACCTAGTCCCTCAATACTTTCCAACTGACCAAAACCGAAAAAACCACCTGTAGCATCAGGTCCTATAGTGATTTTTTTACCATCTGTTGGACCATCAATAATAATCTTTTTTACATCATCGGAACCAGTAACTTTTGAAAAGAAAGATGAATCTGGTTCTCCATTATTATCATGACTACCGTTGAAAGTTCCGCTAACCATATGTAAATCCCCATTTGAGTCTAAATTCCAAACGCCAGAATCATCCGTATCATTTGATTCAACAATGGTTGTATCACCGTTTGCGGATTGGTTTATATTATCAGTTTCATTATGTTGGGGTACATTTTTGATAGAAGCGGGAACGCTATAGGTCTCTTCTTTTTGTTTTGAACTGGATTCTTGAGATAAATTATTTGTAACAACTTGACTGCCTTGAGATTTTGCTTGAGATACCGGTTGAGAACTCGCCTTTTCGCTCATCTGAAGTTCAGCGTGCGGATTATTATAAGTAAGTGCATTGTTTACCGATTGTCGCTCAACATTTCCAGCCGTATTCGCTTGAGTTCCAGAAGTCATCGATTCGAAATGCGAATTATTTCCATTAACATCATCGGCGTGAACTGCCATGGGATTACCCATAAAAACTAATCCAGCACCAAAAAAGCACATTGATACAACAAACCAACCTGCCTTACCTTTTTTCATCTTGTTTCTTAATTTCACATTGCCAGAACGCTTCAACTGCAAGAATCTTAAATACATAATTAATCCCCCTATTAATTACCAAGATATTAGTCAAAGCATACTCTTTATAATATTTTTATTCCTTATATTTTCAGAAGTTTTGAATTTATTTAGTCATTTTATTTATAAAAAGTATAATAAATAACGAATTTTAAGTTGAGAATTTCTGATTTTTGATTTTTTTTGCATTTTGCCTAAAAAAAAGCTCTTTTATTCAAAAAAATTAGAATTTATCTTCGAAATTAATCCATAAAAAAAACGAGACACATAACGGCGTTATGTGTCTCATTTTGACATTGCTATTTTATCTGAAAATCCATCACGGAAGTTTTCCATTCCTGCATATTTATCAACTAGCATGCCCGTTAAATGATATTTAGAGATAAACTGAGGAAACTTCTTTGTTCCTGCCGCAACTCCCGCTGAGGACCAAATATTGGCATCCAGCGCATTGCTACCGACAATCGTTACTTGCTCAACATTACTTGGTTCCTTTCTCAAACTGCGTTTCTCATTGGATGTTGAAACGGCACCATTTTGCAGGTAATACGTTGCCAGCAGGATATCCAAATTCATTGGGTCTTTAATCGCAATCCGCCATCTAAAGTCAATATTAGGTCGACTGGCTAAACGGACATCTTCACCACACTTGAGTGACACGCCATCAATGCCTTCACTACTCAACAACGACAATAGATAATGGTTAAAAATTTGGTCAATCATCCAGCCATTTAACAATCCGATTGGATCATACTTGCCATTGAAGTAGGAACTGAAGTAATGCTGCGTCATCTGTTCAGCGGTAATTGTTTGTTCGTAAACTTCTTGAAAAATCTTGGATGACATCAATCCACTTTCGTCTCCATCTTCAAATCTGGATAATAGTGAGTTGTTATTTTCTAATGAAAATGCATCGTCATATTCTTTAATATTTTCAGAAATTTCAGCAACTGTCTCATCAATTAATTTAGTATTAATCAGCTCAGAATCTTGAGTTGCCAACTTGATTTCAAATGGCTGGTCAAACTTGTTAATCACAATGCTGATATATTTATATTCGGTCATATTTTTCACTCCTTTGCATAAAAAAAATACGTGTACTTTATCTAACTTTTCGATAAGTATACGTATTAAATGTGATGAAAATATGACCAAACTTTGTATTTGTTTTGAAAGTGTTTAAACTAGCTAATTTGTCTTTTTATGTGTATTCAACAATAGATTTAACAGAATGGCTGAAAAACTTCCGACAACTAATCCGTTATTCAAAATTGTTTGAACGGTTGATGGCAAGAAATGTAATAGTGTTGGTTGAACAGTTACACCAAGACCTAAACTGATTGAAACAGCCATGATCATAATGTTATTGTTATTCATTTCAACTCTAGTTAGCATCTTGATTCCTTCAATACCAACTGTACCGAACATAATCAACATGGCACCACCTAAAACGGCGTTAGGAATCAATTCTGCCACAGCTCCAACCTTAGGAATCAACCCCAAGATAATCAATAAGAAAGCTGAGAAGTAAACTGGCTTGTTCTTCTTAATACCTGACAATTGAACAACTGCAACGTTTTGCGAGAAAGTTGAGTATGGGAATGTATTGAAAATACCACCCAAGATAGCTGCCAAACCTTCTGAAGCATAACCACGTTGTAAATCATTTTCGTCCAAATCGTCACCCGTCAATTCAGCTAAGGCATAGTAAACCCCAGTTGATTCGATCATACATGTCAAAGCAGCAAGCAACATGACCAAAATCGATGACCATTCAAACTTAGGTGTCGCAAAGTAGAAAGGCTGTGGAATTTGGAACCAGTGAGCTGAGCCGACTGTTTTAAAGCCAATCTCACCCATACCGATACCAAGTAAATATCCAGCCACGATACCAATCAAGACCGCAATTTGTTTAACGAAACCGCGACCCCAAATACTAATAATTACAATAATTAAGGCTGTCGTAAATCCTAAAATTAAGTTAGTTGGGTTACCAAAACTTTTATCAGCAACGTTACCGCCACCGATATTTTGAAACGCAACAGGTATCAAAGTAAAGCCGATCAATGTGATCAATGAGCCAGTAACTACTGGAGGGAAGAATCTCTTCAAACTGGCAAACAACTTCGAAATCAACATGATGAAAACACCTGCTGCGATGATAGCACCATACATATAGGCAATCCCAAAGTGATGCCCAATGTTTTGTAACGGCGTTACGTATTCAACGGCTGATCCTAAAACAACTGGCAAACCAATCCCAGTCAGCGGAGTCCGCTTAATCTGCAAGAGTGTTGCCACCCCACACATAAAAATATCGACTGAAATTAAGTAAGTCATTTCTTTAGCGCTAAATCCTAGTGATGCTCCAATCAAAATTGGAATTAAGATATCCCCGGAATACATGGCTAATAAATGCTGAAACCCTAAGAGCAGATTTTTTAGAAAAGAATCGCTCTGATTTTTTGTATCAAGATCCATTATTGCCCCTCCTATTATTTAGAAAATTATAGCATTATTTTCAGAGGTTATTAAAGGACAAGTTTTCAAAACGTTAATTCCGTCTCCAGAGCTGAGAGAATATTCACCTGCTATACGGACCGATTCGAGCCAAAGTACGGTCTCGAATCTCGGTTTGAAGCCTTACCAAAGACCGGTAAGTCTCCAAACTCGCCCGGTGGTGTAATGGCTAAAGCCATAACGCCACACCCACAGCGGGTGAATATTCTCTCAGCTCCTCCGACTCTTGTTTTACAATGAATCTTTATGATATTTTAATAAGATAAAATGTCAGCTAGAATTTCTAATAGTCGGATGTAAATAAATGTATTTAAAAATTGAAAACAGGATAAATTAATTACCAATATCTTCATATTTAATGCCACAAATCAAATCCACTTAAACTAATTAATGCACATAATAATTCGCAAGATGCTAATTGATAAACACAATATTTCATCTTCTAAAATTGCTGGAATACAAATACATTTGAACAATATTACCTTCAATTAACACCGATTAATTAGTCGGAAGAGCTGGGAAATATTTGTGTGCCGTGGTAGTGGTATAAGTACGGGAGGAATCTCCCGTACTTATACCACCGGACGTGTTTGGAGACTTGACGAACTATGTCAAGGCTTCAAACCGAGGCCCGAGACCGCTCTTTGGCTCGGGCCGTTCCGCACAGCTTGTGAATATTTCCCAGCTCTGGAGACGGCATATTTGATTACAACCATCCGGCTGCATATATAAAAAATTACAAATATTTAAATAGTACATTTAAGAGTTTCCATCCTTATGAAGCCAACTCTTAACTTCAGATATGCTAAAATGAAATCAGTATAAAGAGGAGGAATTCTTAGATATGAAGAAAAATCATTTGGATGACGCTTGTACGACAATTTTAGTTGGTAAAAACGCCAGTTTAGATGGCTCAACAATGATCGCCAGAAACGACGATACATTCTTTGCTGTTGCACCACACAGCTTCGTATTAAACCCAGCTGTTAACGGCGAAAAAGGTCGCAAGGTTAAGTCATGGTTGAATGGCTTTGAATCTGAAGTACCCGAAAATGGTTACAAGTGGCCTGCTGTTCCAAACGTAGACTACAAGAAATTTGGTTATTACGATGAAAGTGGTATTAATGGCAAGAACGTTGCTATGTCAGCTACTGAAAGTACTTACGGTAACGAACGTGCACTTGCTTTTGACCCACTAGTTAAAGATGGTATGGACGAAGATGTTATCGTTCGTATGGTTCTTCCTTACGTTGATTCAGCTAAGGGTGCTGTTGAACGTACTGGCGAATTGATCAAGAAATTTGGTTCACCTGCTGGTAACTCTGTCCTATTCAGTGACAAAGATGACGTTTGGTACATGGAAATCGTTACTGGTCACCACTGGGTAGCTCAAAGAATTCCTGACGACAGTTATGCTGTTTGTGCTAACCGTGTTTCAATCCAACAAGTTGACTTTACTAACTCTGATGAATTTATGTGGTCAGAAGGTATCCAAGAATTCGTTGAAAAGAACCACTTGAACACAGATAAAACTGGTTGGAACTTCAGACACATCTTTGGTACTGACAACTTGAAGGATCGCCACTACAACACACCACGTGTTTGGTACGGTCAAAAATTCTTCAATCCAGAAATCCAACAAGATCCAGAAGATGGTGAATTACCTTTCATCATGAAGACAGATCACAAGATTTCTGTTGACGATATCGAATATGTTCTTGGTTCACACTACAACGAAACACCATTCGATCCATACAGCCCATATGCTTCAGACGAAGACAAGCACCGTTACCGTCCAATCGGCTTGAACAGAACACAAAACTCACACGTTCTTCAAATCAGAAATGACGTTCCTGAAGAATACGCTGCTATTATGTGGTTATGTATCGGATTCCCAACATTCACACCATACATTCCTTTCTACACAAACATGAACGCAACAGATGCTTCATATGATGACGCATCACTTTCATTCAACTTTAAGGATGCATACTGGATGTACAACGCTTTGTCAGTTCTTGTTGAATCAAACTACAGTGAATTCATTCAAGACGACATCGACTACCTAACAGAAGTTCGTCAAGACCTTCGTATGGCCGTTGCTGAAACTGATAAACTTGCTGCTGACTACTCAGGCGACGAATTAGTTGAATTCTTAACTGACCGTAACCAAAAAGTCGTTAAAGAAATGCAAGACAAGGCTCACAAACTATTTGGTGACCTTTATACAAAGGGTATCAATATTTCAAAACTTACATTTAACATGGATGAAAATCTATAGCATCAAAAAAGAAGTATCCTTGCAAAGGATGCTTCTTTTTTTTGCGTTAAATTTAATTTTGCGATAAATTGGTCTTAGAAATTCAAGAAATTCGAGGTTTTACTATTATGGAGCCAATTTTCAATAAAATGACCCCGGCTGGTTATCAAGCCATCGAGCAAGAAATTAAAGAGTTAAAACAACAACGTCCCCAGAAAATTAAAAATCTTGCGGCAGCTGCTGCTTTAGGAGACCGTTCCGAAAACGCTGAATACACTACATCTAAGCAAGAATTAGGTCGTTTAAACGGTCGCTTACATTTCTTAACTAAACAACTACAATATGCCAAAGTCGTTGAACCTGCTGATAATGGCATTCTTGATCTTGGTAAATTCGTGACAGTCGAATTCATGGACGATCACGATCAATTGACCTACCAATTAGTTGGCAAGCAAGAGGCTAATTTGGACGAAAATAAGATTTCATTCACTTCACCTATTGGTCGAGCTTTGAATAAACATACTATTGGTGACATCGTTACCGTCGAATCCCCAGCCGGTTCTTATCAGGTAAAAATCATCAAAATTCATATTTAATTACCAATCTTTCATATTATAAAAAAATAAATACGGTATACATAAAACACTAGAAAGTCACTATTGTCATGGTATTACGTGTTTATCTTTTATGCCAAAAGTCCTGATATTAAAAAAATAATAGTCAAAACCGAATAACGACAGGTATAATAGTCCTATTAGTTTTTAGGAGGATATTTTTTAATGGAAGAAAGTAAAAAGTTAGCCAAGAAAACTCTTGATCGAGGGTTCTGGTTGGCATTTTGTGCTTCTGCTCTCTGGGGAATTTCTGGTACCGTTCTACAAGTTGTAGCCAAAAACCTTAATATCCCTGCGATGTGGTTTATCGCCACCAGAACAACTGTTGCAGGAATTATCTTATTAGTTATAGGACTATTCGTTCTACCAAAAAGTGAATTTTTCGCTGTATTTAAAAACTGGAAAGATCTTTTAACATTACTTAGCTTTGCTGTCTTTGGACTGCTAGCTAATATGTTCACCTTCTTTCATGCTATTAAAACAGGTAATTCATCGACTGCTACCATCTTGCAGTATCTCTCACCACTTTTCATAATGATTGGTGCAGTCATATTTACTAAAAAGAAAACCTCTCGTGTTGATGTCATCTCCTTTGTCCTCGCAATGATTGGTGTTGCTTTAATGATTACTCGTGGAGATATCGGTCACTTATCAATTCCGCTTATCTCTGTTATCTGGGGTATCGGCAGTGGTATCACAGCTGCCCTTTACATCACCATTCCCCAAACTTTGATTGCTAAATATCACGGTATTTTGATTACCGGTTGGGGTATGTTGATAGCTGGTATTATTTCCAACTTCTTCAATCCCATTTGGGTTAATCCACCTAAAATGAGTATGGCTAGCGTCCTAGGCGTTGGTACAGTTATCTTATTGGGAACAGTTATGGCTTTCCTACTCATGGTTATGAGTACAAAATATACAACGGCAGCTATTATTAGTATCACTGATGCCGTTCAACCATTCACAACATTAGTTTTAAGTATCATCTTCTTGCAATATGCAGTTAATATTCCTGAAATCATTGGTGCTGTGATCGTTGTTCTAGCAATTTATGTCTTAAATCGCTATGATGCAGATTAATTTTTTAGACGAAATCTCAATGGTTTCGTCTTTTTATTTGCCTTTTTTCCGATAAAACCACCCCCTAGAGATAAAAATAGGGACCCCAAGTCTACGTTCAACTTGGAGTCCCTATCGTCATTCATTGCCAAAATTCTTAATTAGTTGGTAGGCGAATCACAAGGTCCAAGTTGTTTTGCAAAATAATAATGACAGCAATAATTGGCAAAATAATAAACATTGTGACTACCTCCCTTCAAAATTAAAATTTGATTAGATTTAAATTGTGCTAATCATATAATCCTCAAGACAATTTGTCAATATTTAATTTTGATTTCTCCGGAGGACAAGGATATAAGTCCGCTATGGGGACCGGCTCGAGCCAAAGAACGGTCTCGACCCTCGCTTTGAAGACTTGCCACAGTTCGGCAAGTCTCCAAAGTCGCCCCGTGGTGTAATGGCTAAAGCCATAACGCCACCTCCACAGCGTACTTATATCCCTGTCCTCCTCCGATTAATTTAACTTTACTCACTGTAAAAGTAACCACAATCTCATAACTATCAGGTCATTCTACAAAAAATATAATTATTTTTTTGGAGCTTTATGTACTATATTAGCCCACCTAAAGCCGTCATCTGCTCCAGTTAGAATCGTCTAATTTTATATTGACATTCTCTAATTTAGTTCTAATATTGCAATTACAAATTTCGGAGGTGGTATTTATGAAATACGCAGTATTGGGTGCAGGTGCTATGGGCCTGCGATATGGGGTTCTTTTACAGGAAGCTGGTTTTGATGTTGATTTCGTTGAGATCTGGCAGCCTCAGGTTGATAAGATTCAGCAGCAAAATGGAGTTTTTGTTTCTCGTGATCATGAAAACAAGCACTTGGTGCCCGTTGACATTTACACTCCCGAAAACTATCAAGGCGACCCAGATGTCTGGATTGTCTTTACTAAACAAATGCAATTGGCTGATGCCTTGAAACGCACTGCTCGTTGCTTTAAAGATCATCAATATGTTGTCTCGCCAATGAACGGTATGGGTCATTTGGAAAAGCTCAATCAATACTTTGACGAAACTAAAGTTATTGGCGCTACTGCCATGATTGGTACTGTCTTGAATGGACCTGGCGATGTCGATTTTATCGGTGCTAAGGGTGCCGGCAGTATGCATATGGCCAACGAAACTGAAGTTCCTGATGAAATGACTCATAAGATTTTTGACGATTTTCAAAAGGCCAACTTGAATCCTGTTTTGACCACAAATTTGTTGGGAACATTGATGGCTAAAGTTGTCTTCAACTCTGTCGTCAACACTCTCTGTACCATGTTCAGTATTCAAATGGGCGAGTTTATTCAATCTCCCGTCGCTCAAAAGTTAAGCAAACAGTTGATTGATGAAGCTTTCGACGTCTGTGAACGTGCTGGAATCACTTTGTTGAATACTCGTGAAGAAGAATGGCAGACTGTTCAGAAAGTCAGTGCTGTCAGTAATCCTCTGCACTACCCTTCAATGTATCAAGATATGTCAAAGGATCGTAATACCGAGGTCGATTATATCAACGGCTATATCTACAAATTAGGCTTGAAACATCATTACGAAGCCAAAACTCACGACTTCTTGAGAAATCTAGTTCATCTGGCAGAATTCTCACGTGATTTTGATGTTGAAGCATTGGAAAAATCAGTCCAAGCGGCAGAACTAGCAAGTTAACAAATCTTAAAATCAAAAAAATATATTTACCTACGGTTGGTAGATAGTCACTGCCATACCTTAAATTTGTCATTACAAAATCCTTCAAAAAAATCATCTCAATCGGAATGCGAGATGATTTTTTTATGGAAATTTTTAAATTCACTTTCTTTTATAAAAAATAGCGTTAAACTTAATAACAACCAATTATTAGAAAAAGCTAATTAATTTAGAAAACTCTAATAATAAAGAAAGAGGGATTACATGAAAATTTTTCTATACGGAATTCGTGAAGACGAAAAAGGCTACTTAAAAGAATGGACAGATGTTCACCCCGAGGTGGATATTGCCTATACGGATCAATTTTTAACTACTGAAACTGCGAAATTAGCCAAAGGATATAACGGTGTTGTAACGTTACAAATGTTATCTTATTCTCGTGAGGCGCTGCAAAAATTGCACGATTATGGCATCACTAAAATTTCAGTTCGTAATGTTGGTTTGGACGGTTTCGACTTCCAAGATCTCCGTGACCTAGGATTTTCATTAACCAATGTCCCTGTTTACTCACCTAATGCGATTGCTGAACACACTACCAGCTTGATTTTGCGATTGCTTCGTCGTGTACCTGAGTTCGACAAGAAGTTCAATAACGCTGACTACAGCTGGTTCCCAACTATCGGTGAGGAAATCAATGGCAAAACAGTTGGTATTGTCGGTACTGGTCACATTGGTTCCGTCGTTGCGCGAATTATGCAGGCCATGGGCGCTAAAGTCGTTGCTTACGATATCAAACCTAATCCATACTTAGAAAACCTCGGTATTTACGTTGATAGTTTGGATGAAGTTTTAAAACAAGCTGACATCCTAACACTCCATACTCCACTGGCTAAAAAGGACGTTCATATGATTGATGCCGCAGCCATTGCCAAGATGAAAGATGGTGTCGTAATTATCAACGCTGCCCGTGGTGCTTTAATTGATACTGACGCCTTAATTGCTGGACTAGATAGTGGCAAAGTTGGTGGTGCTGGACTCGATGTCCTTGAAAGTGAAAATGCAGTCTTCCAAAAGAAATTCAACAGTCTCGATGACGTCAAAGATCCTCAATTTAAAGCTTTGATTAATCGTGATAATGTTATCATCACACCGCATACAGCTTTCTACACAACAACAGCAGTTCACAATATGGTGTTTGATTCATTAACAGATAATTTAAAAATGTTGGAAAATAAAGCTCCTAAATATCCAGTCGATATTTCAGAAGATTAATTTCCAAGCCAAGGTCGCAAACTTAAATGTTTACGGCCTTTTTTAATGGTTAAATTTTGAAGCGGTTCCAATTTTCTGTTTTAATGAACATATACAACGTGCAATAACCGTTAAGCATGCCGCCATTTCGAATGATTATTTAATATTGAATTGAATGTAAAAATTTCATTTCATTATTGATTTATTTAAATAATTAGTTGGAAGAGCTGAGAGTATTCATATGCTGCGAAAGTGGCGTTAGAGCTTTAGCTCTTACACCACCGGGCGTGTTGGAGACTTTCCGATTTTTGGAAAGGCTTCAACCGAGGTTCGAGACCGCTCTTTGGCTCGGACCGTACCGCGCAGCAGATGAATACTCGCAGCTCTGGAAACGGCAACTAACATAACACGTTATACAGGTTCTATAGGAGGAACAGAAAAAAATGAAAATATTTGCATACGGAATCCGTGAAGATGAACAGCCTTCTCTAAAGAAATGGGAAGCTGCTCATCCAGACATTGAAGTGGGCTTTACTGAATACACTTTAACTGCTGATTCAGCACGTTTGGCTGAAGGTAGTAACGGTGTCGTAACGCTCCAAACTTCACCATATACACGTGAAGCACTGGAAGTTCTCCACCAATTAGGTATTAAATATATTTCCATTCGTAACGTCGGTTTCGACAATTTTAAGTTCCAAGATCTCAACGATTTAGGATTCACTTTAACAAACGTTCCAGTTTATTCTCCAAATGCAATCGCTGAACATACCGTAATTTTGATGGGACGCTTACTTCGTCGTGTACCAGAGTTTGACCAAAAAATGGATAACGGCGACTTCACTTGGGCTCCAACAATCGGTAAAGAATACCGTGAACAAACCGTTGGTGTCGTTGGTACAGGTCACATCGGACGTGTTGTTATCAAAATTTTACAAGGCTTCGGTGCTAAAGTTGTTGCCTATGATGTTTTCCATAATCCTGACATTAAAAAGCAAGGACTATACGTTGATACACTAGAAGAACTTTACAAACAATCAGATATCATCACTCTTCACGTGCCATTATTTGACAGCAATAAGTACATGATCAACGACGAAGCTATCTCTCAAATGAAAGATGGCGTCTATATCATCAACTGTGCTCGTGGTGAATTAATCGATACTGACGCTTTAATTAAGGGCTTAGACAGTGGCAAAGTCGGCGGTGCTGGATTAGACGTTCTGGACGATGAAAACTCAGTCTTTGGAAAAGTTTGGAGCAGCATTGATAATATTCCTAACGAAAAAATCCGTAATTTAGCCAAGAGATTAAACGTTATCGTTACACCACACAGTGCTTTCTACACTGAAACAGCCATCCACAATATGATTACAACAGCCTTTGATTCCAACAAGGCATTAATCGAAGGTGAAAAGCCAGATAACATTGTTGATACAAATAAATAAAAATATTTTTAAAGAACATTTGACAAAATAAAAATCATGGTGTAAATTTATCACCAATCAAATAATTAAAACTTATTTAATCTAATTAGACGTTGAAGAGAAGAGTAAGCTAACGAGTAGTTTGTAGAGTGACCGTTGGATAGTGAAAAGACGGAACGAAAGTTAACTGAAGATGAGCTTGGAGTCTTACCTAGGTGAAAGCCAAAGGTACGCAAGGATGCGATATCATCCCGGACATGTTAGTGTCGTTGAGGTATTTTGTGTAAACAAGATACGAATTAGGGTGGTATCACGGTAATCGTCCCTACATTGCAGAGAAGTTCTGTATTTGTAGGGGCGATTTTTTTAGTTGCTCTAAGTGTCTGATACACTAAGAGCAACTAAACTGGGGTTGAACAAAGTTCAAGCCCGTTGCGACTAGTGATCAGACACATAGAGCAACTTATGGGGGCGACTAATTGTCGCCCGTATATTCCTCTTTCCTACGATTGCTTTACCTTCCTTACACTTACAAAACTCATCCACACCTTCAACTCCTACCACACAACAACAAAATAGATAAAAATAAGCTAAAAACCCTGAGGAGGATTTACACTATGACAACAAACACAACAACAAAAATCGGATTCCAACATGTAGGAAGTTTCCTACGCCCAGATGCATTAAAACAAGCTCGAGCAGATTTCGAATCTGGTAAGATTGACGCTGACGAACTAAGAAGCGTTGAAAATGACGCTATTAAAACATTGATCAACCAACAAAAAGATACCGGACTAGATTACGCAACTGATGGCGAGTTCCGTCGTTCATATTGGCATCTAGATTTCTTCTGGGGCTTTGAAGGTGTTAAACACACACATATTGGTGAAGGGTATGACTTTTCCAACGGTCGCTCCCGTGATGATACAGCCGTCCTAACTGATAAAATCAGTTTCAACGCTGACACTCACCCATTCATCCAAGATTTCAAATTCACTAAATCAATCACTGACAAAATCGGTGGCATCCTTCCAAAGCAAACCATCCCTGCTCCCGCTCAACTCTACCGTGAATTGACTCGTGGCAAAAATCTCGACGCTTTGAATCGCATTTATCCAGACAAACAGGAATTCTACAATGATGTTGAAAAAGCTTATCACGATGCCATCCTAGCCTTTTATAACGAAGGAGCTCGTGTCATTCAATTAGACGACTGTTCATGGGGACGCTTGTTAGATAAGAAATTCCTAGCAACTGACGAAGGCAAAAAGTTGGTCGCCGAAAATGTCCAAGATATCTATCTCGAACTAAACAATGGCGCAATCGCTGACCTACCCGACGATCTAACCATCAACACACACATCTGCCGTGGTAACTTCCATTCCTCATTCCTATTCTCTGGTGGTTATGACAACGTTGCCGACAACCTCTTTGGTCAAGAAAATGTTGATACTTACTTCCTCGAATATGATTCTGACCGTGCCGGTAGTTTCGCTCCATTGGCAAAAGTTTCTGGCGATAAGAAAGTTGTTCTTGGTTTGATTACATCTAAAACCGGTAAACTTGAGAAACGCCAAGATATCATCGACCGTATACACGAAGCTAGTCAATATCTTCCATTAGACCGTCTCTGGTTATCAACTCAATGTGGTTTTGCTTCCACTGAAGAAGGAAATGTAATTACTCCTGAACAACAATGGGAAAAATTAGCTTTAGTTAAATCTATTATTGATGAAGTTTGGGGCTAATCAAAATCAGACTTTCAAACAAAAAAGTAACGCTTGGGATTTAGAATTTATATCTAATCCAAAGCGTTACTTTTTTTATCCAATTAGGAATTACTAACTGCTGTGCTATCCCTAATATACAGGTCTATTTTCACCTTGCGTATCCGCAAGCAACGTTGCTGGCCTCATCCCTAAATGCTATCTTCTTTAACATTGGGATTTCCGTGGGTTGTGAAGGACAAATTGTTTATCCCTCATCCATGTAAAGAAGTATAGGTTTTAAACACTGAAAGAAAAATTACTACTTGAGTAAGGTAGTATACGTAATAAGTATGGTGGTAGATTTCTTATATATACAAGGAATTAGTCGGAAGAGCTGAGAAGTATTCACCACCGGACGAGTTGGAGACTTGCTGATTTTGCAAGGCTTCAACCGAGGTTCGAGACCGCACTGTGGCTCGAGCCGTTCCGAATAGCAGGCGAAATACTTCTCAGCTCTGGAGACGGCAAATAAATATCATTAATAATTGATAGCGCTTTCAATAAGAACTATAATGTAGTTAAGAAAAAGTGTTTATATATATAGTTGGAGGTGTTAGCTATGATGAAATTTGTAGCAGACTTGTTCAACAGAATTGTAGACTACACGCTTAACTTTGATTGGTGGTAAAAAGCTGGCTTACAAATCTGTAAGAATAATGTAAGTGAATCAAATGTATAAAAAAAAGCAAAACTCTTAATATACTTGTCAGGAGGTAATTCAAATGAGAAGTTTTTTAAGAGTTTTTTTGTTGGGTATTGTAGTTATGATAATCGGTTATTTCGGGGTTTGTTTCTCAGTCAAGGACAGCACTAGCCAATCAGCACAGGCTTTCAACGCCTATAACGTATTGGTTAAGCGTGAACCTAAATATGTAAAAATTGATAATAAAGAGGCCAAAGACGAAGATGGTTATGGTAATTACACATATGATCTTAAAAGTTATGATGACGCTGGTAATGAGCATCCTATAAAATTCATGGGTATGGGTAAGTTGAAACAAGGTCACTTCCTAAAGCTCGATACTAAAGGCAGTTACGTTTATTCATATAAAGAAGTTTTCAAAAAAGATATGCCTAGCGACGTTTATACCAAATTAAATCTATAGTTAGGGCCTGAAATGGCTCTTTTTTTATACAGTCTGGAGGAATTATGAAAAAATTTATTAACGCCCTATTTATGGGACTAATCGTGCTAGGACTAGGCTATTACATGGCCGGTTCCTATCTCAAAGACAAAAATACTGAGTTTGCACAAAGTTTTAACCACTACAACCTGCTAGCCAAACGTAGCCCAAAGTTTATGCAGGTCGACTATGAGGATGCCGACAAAGAAAGCGACGGTAGCTATACCTTCTACGCCGATTCATACGACCGCCAAGGAAACTGGCACGAAATCGATCTACACTCCGATGACGACTTGAACAATGGTCAACTAGTAAAATTGGATACCAAAGGCAGCTATGTCAAAGACTACCAAGTAATCAGCCCGGATGACTTGCCTTACAAGCTTTATCGAATGTTTAACAACTAAAAGTTTATTGAAACATGCCGTTTCCAGAGAGGAGAGTATTCATCTGCTGCGCGGAACGGTCCGAGCCAAAGAGCGGTCTCGAGCCTCGGTTGAAGCCTTACCAAAGACCGGTAAGTCTCCAACACGTCCGGTGGTGTAATTGCTAAAGCAATAACGCCACTTTCGCTGCGGATAAATACTCTCCTCTCTTCCAACTTATTTATTTTCCTGAACGATAAACGAATGATAACTCATAATAGCTTAAACAAATCTCCATTGACGCCGTTGTAGCGGTATTTTTATCGAGTTTTTACCAAAAGATATAATATAAAAATGAATCCATTTTTGGCGTTGAACGGTAAATTATACTCATAACGTATAATTTCTGAATCCATTCGAAACCTCATACATCACATTCAAGAACAACATTGAATCCAAACATAAACTAGCCGGAGGTTGGCAGTGATTTTTGCCAGCAATGAAGGTGGCGTTAGTGCTTTAGCACTTACACCACGGACGACTTTTGAGGCGCGATTTTCGGCTCAAAAGCGAGGCGCGAGACCTTGGCTCGCACCGGTCCTCATAGCAGGCAAAAAAATCACTGCCAGCCTCCGGCGGCATTATATCGTATTGACCTTCCCAATTTTAATAACTAAAATAAATAGGTTACTACTTTACAAATTGGGAGCGCACAAACACATGTCGAAACAAATCAAAAAAGCACTTTATATTATGGTCTTTGGGACCTTCTTTGGTGTTTTGTGCTCTACTTTAATGAACACCGCCCTGCCCGTTTTTATGCAGGTTTTTCACGTCAATTCTTCAACAGTCCAATGGTTAACAAACGGATATACCTTGGTCAATGCAATCATGATTCCTACTAGTGCCTACTTTATTAAGAAATTTTCCTTTAGACATCTTTTCATTACCTTTAGTTCAATTTTCTTAGTGGGGACACTTCTTGGAGCCATCGCCAATACTTTTTCCATGGTTATTATTGGTCGAATGATTCAAGCTATCGGTACCGGAATGATGATGCCACTGGTCAACGTCCTCGCTATGCAATACACGACTAGAGCCAAGCAGGGCGCCGTGATGGGAATTATCGGATTAGCCTTTAATTTCTCCCCCATCATTGGTCCAACGCTGTCTGGAGTCATTTTGCAGTACTTTTCATGGCAATACCTATTTATTCTCATCTTGCCATTCATTATCGCAGTCGTTCTGTTATCGATTTTTCAATTGCCACAAATTGAAACACATGATAATCCTAAATTTGACGTTCCCAGCTTAATTACCATCAGTTTGGGATTACTCTTCCTATTAAGTGGATTCTCGAATATCGGTCAAAACAACTTTCTATCATTTAAAGTCCTCGGATTCACAGTTATTGGTTTGATTCTGATTGTTATTTTCTCAATTATGGAAAACAAATCATCCAAACCTATTATTAATTTCGAAATTTTTGAACATCCGCAGTTCACATTCGCAACAGTTATCAATATGTTGATTGTGCTCACAATGTACGGCAATACAATCCTTTTGCCACTAATGATCCAGATGATTCTACATAAGAGTCCACTGATTTCAGGTTTGGCTTTACTTCCTGGAGCAGTTTTGACCGGATTCATGTCGCCAGTCAGTGGTCGGTTATTCGACAAGTACCCTATTAAACGTATCGTTGTCACTGGGGTTTTGATCGACTGTTTCGGTACATTCATGCAAGCGTTCATCGACGTCAATGCCTCAGTTTTGATGCTAACGTTCGGCCAGATGATTCGCCAATTGGGATTAGTTTTAATCTTAATTCCAATCCAAACACACGCTTTAAGTGCGTTACCAAAGAAATATTTATCCGATGGTGTCGCAACATTCAACACCCTCCGACAGATAGCCGCATCCTTTGGTACAGCCATTATCATCGCCGTAATCACCATGGCTGACAAAATTATCACTGGCAGCACAGTCAATCAATCAGTCGGAATCCAAGCGGGATTTCTAGCATGCTTGGTATTCTTGCTTGTCGCATTATCATTAACATTTAGATTACGAAGACCTGACGTTGTCGATTAAAAAAAGTGCCCTTCAGAGACATAAATCTCTGGAGAACACTTTTTTTGAATTGAAGTTGCATGGTAGACTTAAGTAACACGGATTGGGGGTAGCAATTTTGCTAACAAGTTATGTAATCGGTAAGGCCTCACTACTGACCAGCCTATTCTTCATCATGGGAGTCTTCATCGTCTTCCAGGTTTCTTTCGCTGGAATCAAAAAGATATTGAATTTCAACGACATTAATTTTGATGAATATACACTCCGGGCTATTTTGGGAATTATTTATATCCTTGTCATCCTGTTCACCCTACAAATTTCCGTTCGTGGACATTCGCACTCTTGGACATTCATTAATTTCCAATTAGTTGCGGTAATTTTCTACACGGTTATTCTCAATGTTCCATTCAAATTTCATCTATTTGCACCAATCGTTCTGGCTTTTATGGTATTCAATTCTGCCATAACTAGTTGGGAATCGTGGTGCTTAGGATTTATTCTGATTGCTTTTTTTTACACACTCAACTACATCAAAACTCATACCGATAAAAAATTTCCATATTTCTATTACTTAGGTTCCAGCATTTTCTTCGGTGCCGCCTATTGGTTCTTCGCTAAAATAAAGTTTGCCATCAGCTATCCAATCTTTTGGAAAGAGATTCTCTATTTAGCAGTCCTAGAAATATTCACTTTCGGCTATATTGCAACCTTGTTTGCGGACATCGAGTCCCGAACTGCCCTCTTTAGAGACGCTACTCACGATAAATTGACCTCAGCTTATAATTACGATGCCTTTGACATTGAATTACGTGAACTGTTTCGAAAAGTTAAAACTTCCGATACCAAATTTACCATGTTGATGTTCGATATCGACCACTTCAAGAGTATCAATGACACTTACGGACATCTTGCCGGCGATGCAGTCTTAAAGAACGTTGTCAGTATCGTCCAAACTGTTATCAGCCAGAATGATCCAAAGATAAAGTTATACCGAACCGGTGGCGAGGAATTCAACGTCATCTTTCCAAATTACGAATTAAACGACACCAAAAATATCATAGAAGAAATCTTTTCAGCTCTGAATCATTCAGAAACTGAATCCGGTGGCAAAATCATCCATTTAACCGTTTCAATGGGCGTTTCCGAAATGACCAAAGCAGATATTTTCAATCAACGATTTCTATTCCCGAGTTGACGAAGCACTGTATCATTCCAAACGTAATGGACGCCAAGAGATCACCGTTGAATAGAAAGCACAAAAAAAGCTAACAGACATAATCTGTTAGCTTTTTTATTTAGAATTATTTAGATTCTTTAGTGTCGCGACTCTTTAAGAAGTCAAGGACAGCTTGTGTGTTAGCGCGTTTTTCTGCACCATTTTTTTGGTTTACAGGACGGCGGTGGCCAGTCATACCTTTATGTGTATTTTGTGACATCTAAAAAACCCTCCTTCCCGTTATTACATTTAACTTATTTTATTAACCCTATTATTATAAGAGAATTCATCTTACATTTCAACTGTAAATTGATATTCATGTTAGATAACTTAAAAATTCCGTCTCCAGAGCTGAAAAGTATTTCGCCTGCTATGCGAAACGGCCCGAGCCACAGTGCGGTCTCGAACCTCGGTTGAAGCCTTTTCAAAGCCCGAAAAGTCTTCAACTAGCCCGGTGGTGTAACGGCTAAAGCCGTAACGCCACTTCCATAGCTGGTGAATACTTCTCAGCTCTTCCGACTAAGTTATTCTTTGAAATCAAGGCTAAAGCCGATCGATGAATTCCTTATTTATTCCCATTAAGCCGTAATTCATACCTAATTTAATCCCTTAAAATTAAGATAAAACAACGACCATTTTCAGAAAGTACTCTAATGAAGCAAATTATAACTCAACTGCCGAAAACCCTCTGTAAAACAGCCAACAATAAGCCGGAGGTCGGCAGTAATATATAGTCTGCGGTGCAGGTGGCGTTATGGCTTTAGCCATTACACCACGGGACGAGTTTGGATACTTGCCGAACTGTGGCAAGGATTCAAATCGAGGTGCGAGACCGCACTTTGGCTCGCACCGGTCCCCACCACAGAAATATATTACTGCCGACCGGAGGCACCCCAACAAAAAAACCAATCAATTACCGTCTTGATTGGCTCTTTTCGTATCAATTGTTCTAACTGATCAACTCAGCGACTAGTTTAAATCAGTAGCAGTACTTTCAGCCTTATCTGTTACAGGCTTTGATTCTTTAGAACTAACTGTTTCTTTGCTTTTATTGTGGACACGGAATGCCAAGATAAATCCAAAGACAGCTAATACTAATGTAAACATAAATCCGTAGTGAGCGCCATTAGTAAATGCTAATTTTGATGAATTTCCACCATCAGCGAAGTAGTTTGCTTGACCAGTACTCAACAAGATTGTTGCGATACCAGTTGCAACGGCACCGATAACTTGTTGGAAAGTATTGATAATAGCAGAACCATCAGCCGATTGATAAGCATCTAGTGAGTTCAATCCATATGTTTGTGATGGTGACATAGCTAAAGGAACACCAATCATCAAGACGATATGGGCAGCGATAATGTAACCTAGTGAACTGTTTTGGTTACTGAATAGGAACATAGCTGCACCAATGATTGAGACTAAGAAACCTAGGCGTGATAGTACTTTAGCACCGATTTTATCATAAGCACGACCGGCACCGAATGAAACGGCCGCATTGATAATACCACCCGGCAACATAACCATACCTGTTAGGGCAACAGCTACGCCTAAACCATTTTGTAAGTACATTGGCAACAAGTACATTGCTGACAATGTGATACCAAAGTTGATCATAACTAGCACAGAACCAGTTACAAATTCAGGGTTCTTCAAAACGGCGAAATCCAAAGTTGGTGTTTCAGCGTGCAATTGTTGTCTGATATAAACAACCAATAGCACTAGACCAACGACTAAGGAAATCAAAGCTAATGTGATACTTTTACTTAAATAACTAACTCCGAAGACGATTAAACCAAAACTAATAGTTGAAAGTGCAATAGCTAACCAGTCAACTTTTGGCTTAGTTACTTCAAAGACATTCGTCAAATTCTTTTCCATGATTACTAAACCAATCAATAAGAAAATGTTGAATGACCAGAAAATAAATCTCCATGATGATACTCCCAAGATAATACCGGAAATTGTAGGTCCGATAGCTGGGGCAAACATGATGACAAGAGCTGCCATACCAAGTGCTGCACCTAACTTATTAGGTGGGAAGATTCTCATCGCAATCGAGAACATCAATGGCAAGATAATACCTGTGGCAATACCTTGGATCATACGTCCGACTAATAACATTGGGAAGCTGATAGCAAGTGCTGCGATCACTGAACCCACGATGAAATCTAATATACCAAATCTAACTAATCCCCTAGTTGAGAAATGTTTTGTCAATAAACTTGAAAGTGGCAAGACGATGGCGATAACTAGCATGTAGCCAGTAACTAACCATTGAGCAGTACCTGTTTCAATATTAAAAGCTTTCATAATAGATGGAAGAGCAATATTCAATGAAGTTTCACTGAACATGCCGACGAATCCACCGATAAGAACACCCATTAGTGACAATAATGGATGAAGAGGTTTTGTATTAATTTTTTGAGCTTGACTCATAAGTTACCTCCAAATTGTTGCAACAGTGGATTAATATACCAGAAAAAATCCTTCTTCGTAAGTCTTTTCTGAAATTATTTTTTTATTTTCAATAAATTTGGTTATATTGCCGTCTCCGGTTGCCAGAAAAAATGAGCCTGCTGTGAGGACCGGCCCGAGCCAAAAAGCGGTCTCGAACCTCGGTTTTGAGCCGAAACCCACGTCTCAAAACACGTCCGTGGTGTAATTGCTAAAGCAATAACGCCACCTTCACTGCTGGCTCTTTTTTTCTGGCAACCTCCGACTAATTCAGCTTTTCATAACATGGTATCGAGACAACAAAAAAACTAGTCCCTTCTTATTTTATAGGGCTAGTTTTTGGGTAATTATTATGCATTGCATCTGTTACTAATCAAAATCCTAGTTATAATCTAAGCTCAAATAATCTGGATTATTAACCTAATAAAACAAATTAGTTGGAAGAGCTGAGAGTATTCCTTGGCCGCGCAGCAGATGAATACTCTCAGCTCTGGAAACGGCAAAACACGACACCCTTTATTCTGTGAAAAGTAAGTTCTTCCTTTGTAATCCATCGTTATACAAGTCTATCTGTGTAACGCCTCTAGTTAAGTCGCTGCCGCAGTTATAGCCTGTAACGTTCCCATAATTTAAGTGGATTCCAGCGTATGAACCCGAGAAATTATTATAGTGGTCATGACCCGCAAATAACGCTTTGACATTGTTTTGTTTTAGAATTTCATGGAAGAGTCCTGAGTTGAGGTCAGCTGAACAAACTGGCTCACCAAAAATACCAGTTATTCTCTCTGGATCAACTTTTCCATACTCTGGTAATGGCGTATGCATAAATCCAAGGTCAAATGTTTTGTGAGCATACGATTTGGATGTATCGACATACCAGTTGATTTGGTCAAGATCGATAGCTGCATAAAGGCTGACTTCTGGCCATTTTGAATATGCACCACTATCCCAGACAAAAATTTTATTCACTACTTCGCCGGTTGCTTTATCTAAAACTTCCAACATATAATTCTCATGTTCGCCAGACATAAAAATATGTGTTTTATCAGCCAAATGACTCAATTCTTTTTCAAAAGAACGAATATAAGCTCGACCGTAACGTCCTTCGGTATCGTGATTCCCATAAGTTATGGCTACTGGCGTTTCAAACTCGTTCAATAAATCGAAGAGAACTTGTAAACTCTTGTGCGGATCTTCGTTGTATTCGCCCCAAATCAAGTCCCCTGTTAACATCAGCAAATCAAACCGATTATTTTCCAAAACATTTCTTAACTGATCAATCATCTTTTCATCGGTTCTTTCCAAAGGATATTCTCCCATGTGAATATCGGTTAGTTGGCCTATTTTAAAAGCCTGACCCGCTTCAACATATAATTTCACTCATCTTACCTCACTTGATAATTACTTTCTGAAAACGAAATTATCAAACGATTATGTATTTTTTGTATATAAAATGGACCATTACCAGCGTTTTAGCTAAATGAGTTATTGGTAAAATTGATATTTTTATAGATTAATTTACGTTAATTCATCTTTAGCGTTTCCAAAACTTCAATTGGTACGAAAAACAGACAACGCACTTTTAACATGTATTAAATCTAAATATATTTATAAATTAAGTCCATTATCAAAAAAAGACTCTCCCAATAAGGATTGTCTGATTTTTTTATTACCTATTGATTGAACGAGCCATTCTAGCAATTGCATGTCTTTCGCCACGAATAGTTTTACTCAATGCATAAATATTTTCGATTGGTGATTGAATTCCCCACGCGGCATCTCCGATATGTTGAATATCAACACCTGCAATTTTATTACGAATGGCAATATTTTGAATAAAGCTGCTACCGGACCCTTCTTGACTAGTTCCAATTGTACTCATGACCAAAGCTCCACGACTGTGAGCCAATTTAACAATTTCTTTCAACTCAGCATCGTCAAAACCGGGAACCGTTCCAACAGCTGGAACCAAAATAACGTCAGCTCCAGCATCCAAGAATGCTTCAACTGATTCAGGACTGACAACAGCTTCGTCAACCCCAGCACCGTGCATTTTTCCGGCGATTACTAAACCAGAGAACACTTTTTTAGCCACTTTGATATTAGCAGCGATTTGTTTATTAGTTACCCCAGTTCCGGGATTACCAGTTAAAACTACGAAATTAAAGCCGAGTTTTTCGACTTCTTTTAAAGTTTTCTCACTAGCCATACGTCCTTCAGGAATAACCAAGCGGTCTTCAGCCATTTTGGCGTTAGGATCAACTGGCTCCAAATTAACACCAATTGGACGACCAACTAACTTTTGCAAACGGTGGATTGACTCCCCATCATGATGTGCTTTAGCCGTAGCCATAGTTTCTTCTCCGTCATAAAGTCCCAAAATTAGTGGATTCAACACATCCAAAGCATTCAATAAAATCAGATCTGCACCAAAAGCAGCCGCAATTTCTGAAGTTGTAATGCCATCCAAAGGTTCATGTACGACAACATTTTCACTCAAAACGACACGACCTTCACTGGCCTTGATACTTTGTTTCAATTCTGCACCATTCATTGCCAACATCTCACTTGAATTGGCACTAATTAAACGTTTAACCATTTATTTTTCTCCTTTGACTTGCAAACGATTACAAAACCACCATAGCATTTTTACGTAATTTCAGCCACAAAAAAAATGCGCTATTACACGCATTTGATTCTTTAATACCAAGCAGGCTTATCCCCGTCAGTATTAGGCTTGTTAACACCAATTGACTCGCGTTTAAACTTGTCAGGATCTTGGAAAATATCGACAACAACTTGAGCGATTGATCTTCTTGAAACTTCAGTTCCTTTGAAGGCTTCACCCTTTTGTGTCACTTCATAATCAACTTCTGGCTTGTCAGTCAACCAAGCTGGACGAATGATTGTGTAGTCAAGATCTGAATCTTCAATAACTTTAGCTGCAGCAGCGTATGTAGTGATGTAGTTACCCAAAGTCTTGTTGTTCCATTCACCGAATTTACCAGGTACTTCATCATAAATACCCAAAGTAGAAATCCAGACTAGACGTGTCTTCTTTTCGGCATGCATAGCTTCAACAACAGCCTTAGCTTCATCTTCAATATTGCCACCAGCTAAGTTTGCGTAAACCATATCAACGTCTGACATTGATTCGCTCAATGCGGCAACATCAGTAGCGTCACCCTCAACGGTTTCAACCAATTTGTGTGAATCAGCGAAATCCTTTAAACGTCCAGCATTTCTCAAATATAATCTTAAATCTGCATCAGTTGTATCAACAAAAATATGTTCAGCCAAACGAGCAATTTTCCCGTTAGCACCTAAAATTAAAACTTTAGCCATTTACTTTTCCCCCTGTATTAGTTTCTACAGTCCAATATAGGTGAGTTTTGAAATTAATACAAAGAATGTTTCTCGAGGGATTTAGAAAGAACTAAAAATTATAAATCTGGTTGGGGGGCCGCCTGAGGATGACAGTGATTTTTTGCCGCTATGAGGACCGGCGTGAGCCAAGGTCTCACACCTCGATTTGAAGCCTTGCCACAGTTCGGCAAGTCTCCAAATTCGCCCTGTGGTGTAACGGCTAAAGCCGTAACGCCACCTCCACAGCAGGCAAAAATCACTGTCATCCTCAGGCTAATGTATTGGTAAAATGTTTTGTATTTCTCATTTTGGATACATAAATAATACTGAATTATTAGGTATCTTCCTCCATCTTGTACCTTGGTGGAACTCAAAAAAGTACAAAAATCAGAACTAAATAATATTACGTATTAATACTAAATTATCAGACTATTAATAATTTGTTCTGTTGATCACTTTAAGACAATTCTATTCAAACTATTTGATAAATGAGTTATAGATTTAAGGGTTTCCTAAACATCCAGAAAACCTCTAGCCTCCGGGTGTCAGTAATGTAGACCGCAGTGAAAGTTGCGTTATAGCGGTGATTTTCCGCTATTACACAACTGACGTATTTTGAGATTTGCGTACTTTGCAAAGCTCAAAATCGAGGCGCGAGACCTTGGCTCGCACCGGTCTCACCGCAGGCTACATTACTGACGCCCGGAGGCGGCATCCTTCTACAATAAAAAGTTGTGAATAATTTTACAATCATTAAAGATAGAACAAATACATGATGTTATAATTATTGAGTAATACAATGCTCTAAGGAGGATCTTTTATGACGAGTGACGTGGCTCATTTGATTAAGGTTGCATCGAATGAAATTTCCCGTGGTATCAATACTTTTGCGGCTAAATATGGACTGACTGGTACTCAGGTACAGATTATTCATTACTTGGCTGACCACCATAATGTCGAGATTTATCAAAAAGATATTGAGAGAGAATTCAATATTCGCCGCTCTACTGCGACTAATATTTTGAAGACTATGGAAAAAGATGAATTAATTATTCGACGTAGCGTTAAAAGTGACTCGCGTTTGAAACGTATCGTTTTGTCTGACAAGTCTAAAGAGATGCAAGATGCTATCGATAAATTTATGACCGATAATGATCAGAAAATTCTCTCGACTTTAGGTACATTAGAACGGCATAGTTTTGTTCGCGCTCTCAAAAAGATTCCCTTAAAATTAAAAAAGTGAGGTAAGGATTTAATGACAAAAGTAATTATGGACTGTGATCCTGGTATTGATGATGCGATTGCTCTAACAGTTTTACTTGCACATCCCGAAAAAGCTGATTTGATGGGTGTTACTACCGTTGGTGGTAACGTTAAACTTGAATATGTTACACAAAATGCTAAGAAGCTACTAACATTTTTAGGCTCAAAGGCAGAACTTGCATCTGGTCAAGCATCCCCACTAGTAAAACCAATTGAAACTGCTGGTGAAATCCACGGTAAAACTGGTATGGAAGGTTATGACTTTCCCGAAAACAGTCTTGACTATCCTTTGACAAGCGACAACGCCGTAACATACATGTACGACCGCATTTCTAAGAGTGACGAAAAGGTCAACTTGGTTGCCACTGCTCCATTATCAAACGTTGCCCTTCTATTGAAGACTTTCCCAGACGTTAAGAAAAATATCGAACACATCTATATTATGGGTGGCTCAACTCTTCAAGGTAACATCACTCTAGCTGCCGAATTCAACGCTTACGTTGACCCAGAAGCTATGGATATCGTCTTCAACTCAGGATTGCCAATTACTTTATCAGGTCTAAACTTAACCGAAAACAAGGCTTATCTAACAATGGACGAAATCGGTAAGATTAAAGATCTCGGTCGCGTTGGTAAAATGGCCAGCTCCATCTTGGATTTCTACGCTTCAGCTGAATTAGCTAAAGGTATGACAAAGATTCCAATTCACGATGCCTGTGCCGTTATCAGTTTGATTGCTCCAGAATTATTCACTAAGAGCACAAACTATTCAATGGATGTTTGCCTAACTAACGACCAATATCGTGGTATGACATATCCCGACCGTCGTACAGATGCTCCACAAAAGAACAGTATCAAAGTTCTTGAAGATGTTGACCGTGAAGCATTTGTTAAATTCATTTTTGATTCATTAGCAAGCTACGACAAATAAATATTAAAAAATTCAATTGGTTATCAAATCTCACCAAATCCATAACTGATGCTTAGATACCGTCCTTTTGACTGGGGCGATATCTTTTTTTATACTCTTACGCAAGGGGGAACAAAACTTATGAGCAAAGAAAGACTTGTTGCATTCACAGATGCTGTATTAGCTATCGTCATTACCATATTAGTATTGGAACTGGATAAGCCCACACAAGTAACTTGGGCAGGAATTTTTGCACTCCGAGAAAATTATTTCGCATATACTACTTCATTTTTCTGGATTGGATTAATGTGGTTGTCACACCATAACGGTTGGCAAGAGGTTAAAAAAATTAATAGTTCGATTGTCATACTCTCGTTAGTAATGCTATTCTTCACATCATTTTTTCCATACACAACCAGCATTATGGCTTCACATTTCAACAATTCCGTTGCCCAAGCATTATATGGAATCAATGTAATTCTGGTTACTTTCAGTAATATAGCCATCTCACAGGCGCTCAACCATGCCAATAGACACCTTCACTTTGGATTATTATTTACGACACCAAATTGGGTCATGATCTTGAATTTACTGCTAAAGTTTATTGGTCTAATCATAACTTTAACAATTTACCCTCCAATGATGACTTGGGTTGTCATGTTTGATGTTGCCTTTTTATCAGTTATTATGTGGATTACGCGTAACAATGACCAGACAATTTGATTTAAAAAAATAGACTATGAATTCTACAATCAGAGTTAATCACTCCGATATTAATTAGGATTCATAGTCTATTTTTGTTTTATGTGAATTTTCGGCAATCTTTATACTGTGAAAACTTTTAAATGATACTTTACTATCATCTCAAATATCTTACCTTTTTTATTACTGTAAAATTTCTTTGATAATATCTAAACCTTCATTTAATTTATCATCATCCATAATCAATGGTGGCAACAAACGCAAAGTATTGTGCTTAGCTGACAATGTCAGTAAACCTTTATCCTGCAGTTTTGTTATCACTTCATTGACATCTAATGTCGTATCCAAATGAATCCCAATCATTAGACCCATTCCAGTTACCTCGGTCACAGATAATAATGGTAGAATTTCTGTCTCTAGTTTTTGCCAGACTTTAGCTGACTTAGCTTGAACCTCTGCCAAAAATTCTGGTGTTAATTGTTGTAAAACGCCTTGAGCAGATGCCATAGCTAACTTATTACCGCCAAAAGTTGTTCCATGTGACCCAGGGCCAAAGGCTCCGATCATTTCCTTTTTACCAATCATCGCGCCAATCGGAATACCGTTACCTAACGCTTTTGCCAAAGTGATGATATCAGGTTTCAACCCAAAGTTTTCAAAGGCAAATTTCTTACCCGTTCTGCCAATTCCACTTTGAACTTCATCAATAATCAGTAAAACGCCGTTATCATGGCAAGCTTGTTGAATATCGGTCAACCACTTCTGGTCAGCTACATAAACGCCGCCCTCACCTTGAATTACTTCAAGAATTACCGCTGCTAAATGCGAGTCAATCAATTCAAGCGCTTCGTTATCGTTATAGTCCGCAAATTCTACATCTGGAACTAATGGACCAAAGCCTTTTTGAATATCTGGATTACCGGTCAATGACATCGAACCATAACTCCGACCATGGAACCCGTTGTTGAATGCTAGAACTGCTGTTTTACCATTATATTTACGAGCCAACTTGAACGCAGCTTCGTTAGCTTCAGTACCTGAATTACAGAAGAAAGCTAACTGATCATCGTCACACAACATTGCGGCAACATCGTCTTGAATCTGACTTTCATACAAGTTAGAAATATGCCAAATTTTACCTAATTGATTTTGAACGTTACTTTGAATAATTTCATTGCTGTAACCAAAACTACAGACACCAATACCGCTAGTGAAATCCAAATAAGTTTTATCATGATTGTCGGTTAAATAGACATCCTCACCTTTAACTAAATCAAATGGGAAACGCGCGTACGTTGGGAATACATGTTCCATAATGAACCTCCAGAAATTTTTATTTTTCGACGTATTGGAACTGTGTTCCCGGTCGTCCTAAATCATTGGTGATAAAAGTTTGGTTAACGCCATTTCTCAAAGCATTGAATGAAGCCTTAATTTTGGGCATCATCCCTGATTTGATAATGTGTTGTTGGAATAAATCATCAGCCACTGTTTCCGTTAATTTGGGAACGACTTTACCAGAATTTAAAACTCCTGGCACATCTGTCAACAAAACTAACGATTCAGCGTGCAACTGAATGGCAATTGTCGCAGCAGCCATATCCGCATTGACGTTCAACCACTGGCCTTCATGGGTCTGGGCTAATGGTGCCAAAATTCCAATCTGATTCTGTAATTCTTCTTGCAACCATTTTTTATTAATTTTAGTAACCTGACCAACTTCGCCATATTCAGCTTGATTTAAATACTTGCCTTCTAACAAGTGATTATCACTGGCATTTAAGCCGATAACGGGCAAACCAGCATTACCGATAAATTGACAAAGTTTTGGTTGAACTAAGCCTAATAGAACCGCCTTGGTAACGTTCAAAGTTTCGTTATTCGTTACCCTGATACCGTTAATTTTCTTCACAGGCAACTGTAATTTCTCGCTCCATTGCGATATTTGTGGACCGCCACCATGGATAATCAAGATTTGTTTACCTTCGAGCCACCAGGTTTCCAGTTGCTTAAAGAAAGTCGTTGGTAACTGGTCGCTCGCATTGCCACCTATTTTTACAACAATCGTTTCCTTCATAATCTTCACCTCATACGTATTTTTTAATTAGCTTCTGTATGTGGCGTTGATTCGGACGTAATTGTAAGTTAAATCACAGCCCCAGGCCTGACCAGTCGCATTTCCGGAATGAAGATCAACCAAAATCGTAATCTTATTTTCGGATAAAGTCTGTTTCATAACTGCTTCGTCAAAATCAGCACTGTGACTGTCAGTAACGAGTGGTAAATCGTTCAACCAAACTGACGTGTGATCGACATCGACTTGAGCATTCGTCTGTCCAATAGCTGCGATAATCCGACCCCAGTTGGCATCTTCACCAAAAATTGCTGCTTTGACTAAGTTAGAACCGACAACTGCTTTAGCAACCTTCTGTGCATCAGCGTGGTTAGCCGCATTTTCAACGTTAACTTCGACCAATTTTGTTGAGCCCTCACCATCAGCTGCAATGTCCTGAGCCAATTGTGTTAAAACGGCGTTATAAGCATTTAGAAAAGTCTGTGCATTAGCACTATCGTCATTTTCAATCGGTTCATTTCCAGCTAGACCATTGGCCATCGTTACAACCATGTCATTAGTAGAAGTATCGCCGTCAACGGTAATCTGGTTAAAAGTTGAATCAACTTCTTGGCTCAACATTCCCTGCAAAGCTCCATCAGCAATCTTGGCATCAGTAACGACAAACCCAAGCATTGTTGCCATCTTTGGATGAATCATCCCTGAACCCTTACAAAAGCCACTAATAGTTACTGTCTGACCGTCTAACTCGATTTGAGTTGAGATAGTCTTAGTATGTTTATCGGTCGTCAGAACAGCTTCAGTTACGTAGAAATTATCCAACAGCTGTAATTTATCGACACCTTTTTTAATCAAATTCATTGGCAATGGTTCACCGATAACTCCGGTTGAGGCGACCCCAACTAAATCACTGTCAACAGCCATTTTTTCGGCTGCCCAAGCTTGCATTTGTAACGCATCAATCATGCCTTGCTTACCAGTTACGGAATTAGCATTGGCAGTGTTCATCACAATACCTTGTAAAAGATGTTCTTTATTAATTGTCTGTTTAGTTAATTTTGTGGGAGCAGCTTGGAATTGGTTGGTCGTATAAGTTCCAGCAGCTTGAGCAGGAACTTCTGAATAAAGCCAACCCATATCTTTTTTCTCAGGATTCTTACGCAATCCTACGTAAACTCCATCGGCTTTGTAACCCTTAGGCCATGTAAAAGGTACTACTTCATAAGTTTTTTCTTCTTCTTCGATAAATGATTGCATAAAAAAATCCTCCTAATTTATGGCAAGGTTGGAATTAAATCCAATCCTAGACCTGGCTCGTATTCAAACATTTGGTTAAAGTTTTGAATTGCTTGCCCGGCTGCACCTTTTAGGAGGTTATCAATTACACTGACTACGACAATTTGATGGGTAACAGGGTTTAATTGATAACCGATGTCACAGAAGTTAGTTCCGACAACTTGTTTAAGTGTTGGGAAAACTCCTTCAGTAGCATTCACAAAGGTATCAGCTGAGTAAGTTTGATTAAAGGACTTTCGGACATCCTCTTCAGTTATCTCAGGCCTTGCCTTGATGTAGCAACTGGCCATTATTCCACGTGTCAGTGGTAATAAAGTTGTTGTGAACTGAATATAAGGTACGTCATTGTCCCAAAGTTTTAATTGTTGAACGATTTCTGGAATATGTTGATGTTGATTTACCTTATACAGTTGCAGATTTTCATTTGTTTGGCTGAAATGAGTTAATTCACTCAATTTCTTTCCCGCACCGGATGTACCAGATTTGGCATCCACTACGATTGAAGTTGGATCAATCAGATGATTTTTAACTAATGGCGCTAAAGCTAAAATTGTCGCTGTAGCGTAGCATCCCGGGTTAGAAACATAAGTTACACCCTTTGAGCTAGTAAAATCAGCTAATCCATAATGTGACTTTTCAAGATACTTCATTTCTGGAGCATCCTTCTTATACCATTTTTTGTATACGTCACGTGACTTCAATCGAAAGTCTCCGGCTAGATCAATCACTGGAAAGTCCTTGTCAATAAACGGCTTGGCTAATTCAGTGGTAACACCAGCAGATGTTGCGAAAAATACCATTTGATTGTTCTTCATGATATCAGCAGGATCATAAGGCAAAATGTTAGCTCGTCGTCGTAGTTGAGGTAGGACCGATTCTAAAGATTTTATTTCCGATTGTGCATGCCCATAGAGGTTGACCGAATCAACTTCTGGGTGATGCAATAATAGTTCGTACAAGACGCTACCGCTATAACCAGTAACGCCGACAAGACCAACATTCATACGTATCATCCTTTCTTGACGTCTTTGTTCTACTTTTCGTTCGTAGAAATTAATAGTTAGAGTACGCCTGATTATTAGAAATAACAAGCATTTTTCTAATCAAATAATTATTTCTTTAATGTTGTTTTTGGTTGGAAATCGTTTCCAATATTGATAGATAAAGGTTAAAAACATTTAAAAAAAATCTTAATTATTGAAATTATTTTTTTATTGCCGCCTCCGGTTGTCAGTAATGCAGCCTGCTGTGCGACCGGTGCAAGCCAAGGTCTCGAACCTCGATTTTGAGCTTCGCAAAAACCGCGAATCTCAAAATACGTCGGTGGTGTAATAGCAGAAAACCGCTGCTATAACGCCACTTGCACTGCGGTCTGCATTACTGACAACCGAAGGCTAGGGTGTTTTTTTATCTGATGTTTGGTTGGAATCTTTTTAACTGTCAATTCAATAACTGAAATATTTTAAATTCAAAACTAACAGATAATTAACAGATAATTTGTTGCTCAAAATACTTATATATCAGTATTCTAAGTATGATTTGAATTTCAAGCTAACAGATAACTAGCAGTAATTAGCAGTAATTAGCAGTAAACTGACAGATAATTTGTTACTCAAAATCCTTATACATCAACATTCCAAGTATGCTTTGAATTCAAAACTAACAGATAACTAGCAGTAATTAGCAGTAAACTGACAGATAATTTGTTACTCAAAATCCTTATACATCAACATTCCAAGTATGCTATGAATTCAAAACTAACAGATAACTAGCAGTAAATTAACAGAAACACTAGCCAGGGATTGCCAGAGAATTTCACCCGCAATGGAGGTGGCGTTAGTGCTTTAGCACTTACACCACAGGACGAATTTTGAGACGCGAACTTCAGCTCAAAATCGAGGGTCGAGACCGCCCTTTGGCTCGAGCCGGTCCCATAGCAGGTGAAAATTCTCTGGCAATCCCCGGCGGCAGGCAAAGAACACAAAAAAAATACACCTTCATTTCTGAAGATGTATCTCATAAATGTATTATTTAATAATGCTTGTACCAAATTCTGGTTCGTAATATGAATTTGACTTCAAGTTCAATCCACCGTTCAAGTTAACATCAGAGATCCAAACCCAATCGTTTGTTCCAACTTGACCCCAATATGAACCATATTTGTTAACAACTAATTTACTAATTTTCCATGATGTATTAGCTGGTAAGCTTTGATCATATCTGTTAGTTGCTGTGTTATATGTTTGGATATTTTTCTTTGTTGTAGCAATCAAACCATTGCCAGGTGTTGGCATGCTTGAATTTGTATTGGTATTTGTTGTTGGTGTAGATGTTGTTGTATCGTCAGCAATATTTACATAGGCAACTGAAATATATTCGTTTGTAGCGATTTGATAGTACGTTTGCTTGTCATAATGTAAAATATCTCCACCAAGAATCCACTTACTACCTACTGGTACAGTTTTTCCAGTATTATCACCGTGACCATTTACGATATCGGTTGTAACTGTAACTGTTCCGGTCTTACCTGCATCTGTTGATCCAGACGTGATGTAACTACCATTTCCAGAATAGTCTGTATTGTTATTTGTAGTTGTTGAACTAGCAACTGACATATCGGCAAATGAGACCCATTCGTTAGTAGCAACTTGATAGAATGTTTGCTTGTCACGGTGCATAGCTTTTCCAAGTTTCCATGAACTATTAACTGGCAAAACAATTCCGGTATTTGTACCTTGATCGTTAACTACGGCAGCGACTTGAGTTATGGTACCAGTCTTGCCAAAGTTACCGTCTGTTTCAACATAATTATCGGCAGCAGTATTTGAGTTGTTATTGTCATTTTCACCATCAATGGTTACATCGAGTGATTGAATGTATTGATTATTTCCGACTTGGTAGTAAACCATACGGTTGGCATGCATTACTTCACCAATAACCCAACGGCTACCAGCTGGTAAAGAAGTTCCTGTTTCGTTACCATAACGGTCAACAATTCCTAACTTTTGATTAGCTGTAACAGTTTTTCCAGCATCGGGATTAGTATTATATGTGATGGCTGGTCCAAATTCAGGATCAACAGAGTTTGTTGCTCCAGTAACATTTGTAACAACTGAAGCTGGAATATACTCATTTGTACCAATTAAGTAATGAGCTACTCCGTTGATGGTTTCTTGTTGACCTAATTGCCACTTACTTCCACTTGGCAAAGTTTGACCTGTTTGTTTACCACTTGCGTTATAAACTGGCGTTGTAGTGGCGACAGTTCCCACAGCACTGGCATCCACTGTTTGTTGTGGTAGAGCATTCAAAGCAGCTGGTGCTAGCATGATGGCAACTGCTGATGCTACTAAAATATTATTTCTTTTTTTCATTATATCCATCTCCACTGAAGAATATTCTTACTTATATTCATGTTAAGTTTATAATTCATACATATAAGGAAGCAACGAATTTTCGTAAATATTACGAAACCTTTACAATTATAATTTATTTACATAGTGGTCTATTTATTTCTCTTTAAGGAGTCAGAAATCATGAAAAATTATCACGTTTATCAAGTCGATGCCTTCACAAAAACTAAGTTAGCTGGCAACCCTGCTGGAGTAGTCACAAACGCTGATGGATTAACCGAAAAACAAATGCAACAAATTGCTCGGGAAATGAATAACTCGGAAACTGCCTTTATTCTTCCCTCAACGACTGACGAAGCTGACATTCGAATTCGTTTTTTCACACCTACAACTGAAGTCCCAATCTGCGGTCATGCCACGATTGGCGCTAATTTTGCTTGGGCGGTCGAAAATAATTTACCATCACAAACTATCGTTCAAGAAACTGGTGCGGGCAACCTTCCAATTGATATTTTGAAAACTGGCGATACTTATCAAATCACTATGACTCAAGGTCAAATATCGGTTGATGAACCTTTAGCTGCTGAAATCCAATTACGTATTCTCAAGGCCTTGGGAATTTCTGAACAACAACGCAATCTTAAATTTCCAATGGCAATTGCCTCAACCGGTGCAGCCAAAGTCATGATCGCAGTCGATAATCAACAGACACTCGACAATTTAACTCCTGATTTAGAAGCACTAAAAGCTATCACGCCAGACATTAATTGCAACGGATATTACGTCTTTTTCGCCACACCAGATAAAAAAGAATTGATACACGGCCGCATGTTTTCACCAGCCAGCGGTATCAACGAAGATCCCGTAACTGGCAATGCCAACGGACCTTTGGGTGCTTACCTCATCAAATATAATTTAGTCGAAACACACGGCGATACCTTTGAATTTTCAATCGTTCAAGGTGAAAAAATAAAAAGACCCGGAACCATGTTGGTTCGAGTCCATCTGGATCACGGTCAACCGGTTAAAATTCAGATTGTCGGTGATGCAGTGATTGCCTTTTATACTAATATTTATTTATAATTTATATCTTCAATATCAAACAAGACAGGCAATCCCAAATCGGATTCCTGTCTTATTTTTTCAATAATTAAATATTTTTACATTCAATTATTAACGATTAATTAGTCGGAAGAGCTGGGAGTATTCATATTTAGAATACTCTAGCCGGAGACCGACAATAATGTAGTCCGCTGTGAAGGTGGCGTTAGAGCTTTAGCTCTTACACCACGGGGCGAGTTTTGAAATTCGCGTACTTTGCGAAGTTCAAAATCGAGGTTCGAGACCGCACTTTGGCTCGGACCGGTCCCCATAGCGCAGAACTACATTATTGTCGGTCTCTGGCGGAACCTTTTACTTGTGATATGTTCGATGATTAATAATCATGAATGAACGATAGATTTGTTCAGTCAATACCAAACGCATCAATTGATGTGGCAACGTAAACTTACCAAAACAGATGCTGTAATCAGCCCGTTTAGTAACTTCGGGGCTAACTCCTAATGATCCACCAATTACAAAAGTGATATCAGAAGTTCCATATGTGGATAAGTCATCGATTTTTTTGGCCATTTCCTCAGAAGTGAGTTCTTTTCCACGTAAATCGAGCAAAATCACATATTCCTTATCCTTAATTTTGCCTAATATTCGTTCTCCTTCGATTTGTTTCACTTTGAGATCCTGAGCTTCACTCAAACTTTCAGGAGCTTTTTCATCCGGACACTCAACAATTTGAAACTTACAAAAGGCGCCTAAACGCTTGGCATACTCTGCTATACCAGCTTTGAAGTACTTTTCTTTTAACTTTCCAACGGTAACAATTTTAATATTCATAGCAAAATCTCCTCGTTATTTATCATACGAAATTATCGTTTAATTTCCAAATTAATTTTCAAAATACGAATTATCATGAGTTTTTATTTGTGCACAGAAAAATAAAAGTTTGTCTGTTTTTGTGTAACACTTATCATTCCTGAAATATCGGCCATTATACTAGCAACTGGAGATATTTTTGAAAAGATATACACAGCTGTGGGTAATTTTGTGGATAACTTTTCTACAACGGTTTTTCTTAATTTTTGGCACTTATACACAAGTTATTAACATCTGTGGATAACTCCTGTTTATTAGTTTTCTGAAAAGTCGAAATAAATATCCAAAATGTACATTAAAGTTCAAAAAAAAGCGTGAAACCCTGATTGTACGGTTTCACGCTTTTTGAACTCTATATTTTACGACTATAGCTTAACGTCTAATTTAAATATATTTCTTAGATGGAGGGTACAAGTGATTTTTGCCTGCAATGGAGGTGGCGTTATGGCTTTAGCCATTACACCACGGGACGAGTTTGGAGACTTGCCGAACTCTGGCAAGGCTTCAAATCGAGGTGCGAGACCTTGGCTCGCACCGGTCCCCATAGCGGCAAAAGATCACTTGTACCCGGAGACGACCATTATTCGGTTGTTTGCTTTGTTAAGTGAACCTTGGCTGTATTCAATTTACCATTTCTGTAATATTGAATACTTACAGTATCACCAACTGAATGTGAATATAAGGCTGTATGCAAGTCTGCAACGGACGTTACGGTCTTGTCACCCAATTTCACGATTACATCGTACTTCTTCATACCAGCGGCTTTAGCGACTGATCCTGAGGTTGTACTGTAAACAACGACACCTTTAGTTACGCTGCTTGGCAACTTCAAGCTTGATTGTGAATCATCAGTAATTTGATCAAGGTCCAAGACTTTGATACCGAGTGATGGACGTTCAACTTTACCATTGGCAACTAATTGATTGATAATCTTAACCACTTCGTTACTTGGAATAGCGAAGCCCATCCCTTCAACTGAAGAACCATCGGTGCTTGAAGCCAATTTCATTGAGTTAATACCAACGATTTGACCAGCTGCATTAACTAACGGACCACCTGAATTACCGGGATTAATTGCGGCATCAGTTTGTAAAACAGTTGCCTGTCCGGTTGCTTGTCCAGTATTTTGGTCTTGAGTTGTCACAGTTCTGTTGGTAGCTGAAATGATACCTTGAGTAACTGTCGTTGCGTATTCACTACCTAATGGCGAACCAATAGCAATTACAGGGTCACCGGGTGAAACGTTGTCTGAGTTACCAAATGAAGCTGTAGCGGGCACTTTACTGCCAGGAATCTCCAAGACAGCCAAGTCAGTTGCTGTATCAGTACCAACTAATTTAGCAGCTACTTTAGTCCCGTCTTCCAAAATGATTTCTAGTGAATCAGAACCAGAAACAACGTGGTTGTTAGTTACGATATAACCTTTACCATTTTGTTTAGCATAGATTACACCGGAACCTTCACTGTACTCTTGCAATTTACTGTTATTTGAAGAATTGGAGTTGGAATCGCCACTGTTGCCATTCTCATCAGCTTGGCCTTGAGCATCATCTGATGAAGAGCTGTCTGACGAAGAACCACTATCTCCAAACAAATCACCAAAAATGGATGAAATACTGCCATCACCAGAACTCTGTTCCTTTTGTTTCTGCAAGTTGATAACGGAAACGACAGCTCCATTAACTTTCTTGTAAGCTCCAGACATTGAACTGGATGTATTTACCTTCGTATTGCTAACTTGAGTTGTTCCGGCGGTATTGCCGACACTAGCTGTATCGGAAGAGTTATTGCCGAAATATGTGAATCCTGCAAAAGCAATTACCACACCTAAAGCGGCGGAGATAAATGCTACAATTCCCGTCTTAAGCAAAGAACCATTCCCAGAATTCTTAGTGGAACCACGCTTCTTTTCTTCTACTCTTGATTCAGATTTGTCGTTATTGTCATTATTCATACATTTTCACTTCCCCACATATTTACTAATGCATCGTGCTAGTTAATAGGTCCTTTTTAATATTAAATATGCTTATTATCATTTACAACAAAAAGAACTAGTCGGAAGATCTGATAGTATTTACTCGCAGTGGAAGTGGTGTTAGAGCTTTAGCTCTTACACCACCGGGCGTGTTTGGAGACTTACCGTTTTTTGGTAAGGCTTCAAACCGAGGTTCGAGACCGCTCTTTGGCTCGGACCGGTCCGCACAGCAGGGGAATACTATCAGATCTGGAGACGGCATCAACTATACACCCCACATTCATTAATTCTAATATACCGTTGAAATATGAAAAATTTATGAACGACTTATGATTAAATTGTTCACTTTTTACAATGCAATCAACGGATCTGCCACTGCTGGGTCGGTATCGTTGATTTTAAAGTCATGACCCACACCAAAATCGTGGTCTTCCAAAACTTGAGTAACCTCTTGTCTGGCAGCCGCTTTGGTGTTGTTTTCGTGGCTCAAATGTCCCAAGAAAATCTGTTTAGTATTATTACCGATAACGTCCATCAACGTTCTGGCACCATCTTCATTTGATAAGTGACCTTTTTCGCTGAGAATTCGTTGTTTCAAAGGCCATGGATAGATACCTTCACGCAACATTTCAACATCGTGGTTGCATTCCATCAAATAACCATCGGCATTCTCGATTGTCTTTTGAACTCGATCAGACACGTAGCCTGTATCAGTTAAGATAACAAACTCCTTGCCATTGTGATAAAACTTATAGAATTGAGGATCGACCGCATCGTGAGAAACGGCAAAACTTTCGACATCCAAATCATCTAAAGACATAACTTTGTTGTGATTGAAGATATTTATCTGGTCCTCAGAAACCTTACCAATCTTTGGCAACATGGCTTCCCAAGTCTTTTCGTTAGCATAGACACTTAATCCATAGCGACGGGCCAAAACGCCGACACCTTGAATATGGTCAGTATGTTCATGAGTCACAAAGAGGGAATCGACTTTCGTAATATCCTTACCGATGCTATCCATAGCACGTTTAATTTTGATACCAGACAATCCGGCATCGACTAAGACACGGCGCTTGGGCGTTTCGATATAAGTGGCATTTCCAGAACTGCTGCTGGCTAAGACACTGATTTTTAAACTATCATCATTGGGCACTGTAATTATCTCCGTTTGTTGAACTCTTTATAATATTGCCTGTAAAGGCATTAACTTTCTTTGTTGCTGAAACTTTACTATCTTTATTCTTAATCGTTACGAACCAAACCGGAATATAAATGGTACTATCCTTGGCTTCCAACAATTTCGTATAGGCTAAGTTAGCGTATGAAATTTTAGAATTGTTAGGGATTTCCGAATTGGCATACAAATTAGTAATGACATCTTTCTCACTCTTGATTGGTTGCTTTTCATGCAAGACAATCAACTTCTTGACATAAGTCTGAGTATAACCTACCACTTCGTCATCGGAAATAGAAAAGATTAGCTGAGCTGTTTTATCATAAACGTCACCTAACGAACCAGTTTCAATGTAAACCATTTGGGAATTAGTTGAAAGTTGGGGTGCATATTTATAATGCTTCCCAAACAAAATATTGCTTTCTTTTTTAACAAAATTGTTCATAACTGTTTTTCTATTGGCATCTGTCACGGCAATAGGATCATCCAAAGTACTTGAAACCATGTGATTAACATCTTCATAGTTAATCTTTTGGTCACGTAATTTTTGGAGATTTTGAGCCAATGATTCATCTGGCTGCGATCCTAAATAATAGGCATTGCCACTCTTGGTATCCAAACTGCCAAAACTGATATTACGTTTACGCATTTCGGTCACGGTCGAAGTGTTGGTACTAGTACTGCTGACCAGTTGCTGACTGTTGCGGAATGACAAGAACAAAAAGATATCTAGTGAGAAAAAAACTATTAGGAATATAACTTCAATTCTTCTAAAATCCATTTAATCTTCCTCCGCACTTTCATTTGTCCACTCATCGTATGACTTCCAATGACTATCGATTTTAACATAATAAGTAGGTTTCAAATCGACAACTTTCTCATTGTCAGCCTCAGCTTCCCACTGATAACCAACTTCAATATCTTCCACATCGTTAGGAGAATAACCAGCTCGTTGTAAGCCTTTAAAGATGGCATTCGTTGACTTCAATTTAGTGGCTGCTTGGTTAGATGGCACAGGAACTTCGAGAACTTTATTCAAGAAATGCTCGGTACTGCCCTTACGACTAAATTTGATACGAATCGAACCAAACTGGCTCTTTTTAAAGATTGGGAAACCTTCAACATATTCGCGGAAAACCAAATCTTTGTCATCCCAATTAGCACTGTAAAGACGCAAGTTAGAGATAGAATTTTGAAGATTAGTAATCTTTTGATAGCCTCGTTGCAAAAATGCCAACTGCGTTTTTGGAACAGACGTATCAGTATAATCTTCAAAAGTTAACTCATCGGTATTGTGATCAGAAATTAAACGTTTCGATTCTCCGTAATTATATGTATATACGCCATTATCTTCCGAAGTTACTAAACCATTCGTATTGGAATCAAACAAAGCAGTCGTGTATTCGCCGTCTTGTTTACCACTGATGACATATGAGTATGTCTTCAACTTGATAGGATCAACGTAAAACGTGAAGACACCATGTTTCATAATATTCAAACGAACTTTTAAGTTAATATTTGCTTTCTTAACTAGCTTCTTTAATGGTACCGATGAAGCATTCTTCAACTTGGCTTTATAAACGGCATAATTATTGTCATTAGCCAAATAAATATTAGGGTCTTTCTTATCCTTTAAATTAACCAAAATACGATTGAATTGATTAGACTTATCATTTTTCAAACTATCATTGTTCAACAAGTAACCAAAAGTATTGATGGAAATTGCGGTTGGATAGACCATCTGCAACATATTCTTACCCTGAATAATCTTTTGGTAATAAGCTCCATCCTTTGAAGAAACTTGTTTAGGTTCGCTAATCTTCCAATCCTGCATAACTTTTTGGATACTTAGTGAAATGTTTTCATTACTGTTATAAATCAAATGTTGATCATCTTCATCGTGCCAAATTACCGAAGTCGGACTGATAACTTGGTTCATCGGAATTTCATTCTTATTTGATTCAGCGGACGTCACATCAATGTTTCTGCCTCGTTGATAGCGCGCAGTATTAGTCCAGATGAAGAAGGATAGGACAATACTGGTAATCACTGCCACGGCTAAAAATACCTGGACAATTAATCGACTAAACTTCATCCCATTCTCCTCCTGTCTCGTTAGGATCAAATGGCAAGGAAATGTAGAATGTTGATCCCTTACCTTCAGCACTGTTGACCCAGATTCTACCCTTATGTTGCTCAACAATTTCTTTCGAAATGGATAGACCTAGTCCGGTACCACCTTGTTTTCTAGAACGTGCTTTATCAACACGATAGAAACGTTCAAAGACTTTCTTAATATCCTTTCTAGGAATACCAAGGCCTTCATCGGAAATACTAATAATAATATGTTTATTAGTCTCCAACAAACGACAAGTTATGACACCCCCATCTGGTGAATACTTGATGGCATTATTCATAATATTATCGATAACTTGGGTCATCTTATCAGTATCAATTTCGACCCAAAGGTCCTTGCTGGTGAAAATACGCTTGATACGATAGTTTTTAACAACTTTCGTATCATCTTCTTTAGCATCAGCCTTTTCCTTTTTCAACATCATATCAAAACGATCCAAAATGTATGAGAAAAATTCATTGAAGTTAACTAACTCTTTATCAAGTTTCGAACGACCTTGATCCATTCGTGACAAACTCAAGAGATCCTTAATCATTCGAATCATTCGGTCAGTTTCTTCAGCTGTAACGCCCAAGAACTGTGGTGCCAACTTCTGATCTTTCCAAGCACCGTTGTTCAAAGCATCAATATAACTACTGATACTTGTCAAAGGTGTTCTCAACTCATGCGAAACATTGGAAACGAATTGACGACGTTCGCTATCGATTTTTTGTTGTTCAGTGACATCATGTAGAACACAAACCATACCACTGATAAAGCCACTATTTCTTTGAATCAACGAGAAATCAGCGTTTAAAATCAACGAATTATCATCAGTTTCATCGTAATCATCATTGTTATCGTTCGTTTCAATAACCATTGGGTCAGGGTTTTCCAGCAAGTCATCAAAACTTGTCCGATCCTTGATACCCAAAACTTCTACTAATGGTTGACCGATAGCTTCATCTTCATCTTTTTCCAAAAATTCTTGAGCCATTTCGTTGATAACAGTAATATTTCCCAAACGATTTGTGGCGATAACACCATCTGACATTTGGGTCAAAACACTGTCCAGCCTTCGTCGCTCAGACTCCGAGTTCTCGGTGGCCTCTTCGACTTTAACCGACAAATCATTAACAGCCATCGCCAATTGTCCCAACTCATCAGGAGAGTAAACACGAACTTGTCCGGAATAATCTCCCTCAGCCATTCTGACCGCCTGCTGCTTCATTTCATCAATAGGTCGAGTAATTGCTCGTGAAATGAAAATGGCAATCGTGGCACCCAATAAGCCGGCTACTAAGGACGCTGTTAGGAAAATCAGAATAATACTGTTGATACCGGTATAAACTGATTCCATGCTGGCACGAACATAAATAGCTCCGACAACCGTACTATTATCCGGTGAAGTTACTGGTACGATTGACTCGTAAGAACTACCATTTTGTTTTTCATAGTAAATTTGGGTAATTTTTTTATCAGTTCGAATACTTTGTTTGATGTTATCTTTCAAAGTCTGCGTTCCGACAATATTGGCACCATCCGAATCCTTGGCACCCACGATAATGCCGCTACGATCAATTACTTGTACGTCGGTAATATCGGTGCTGACACGTGAATAATCTTGAATCGCATTTCCGATATTTTCACGGGTATGTTGATCATTATCCGTTAAATTTTCCGAAATTTGATTAATTGTATAAGCCGGCACCTGAACGGAAGTTTCAAAATTAGCAACATTTTGATCCTCCAGCTGACGCACAAAATAGGCCCCAATGATTTCAATTGTGACGATTAAAATTAAAATAAAAGACAATCCGATTTTGAAGTTAATCGAATGTAAAAAGACAAATCTATTTTTCAAAATATTTCCACCTAAATTGTACAGACTTATGTATATTATACAGCTTCCAGATTAAATGTGCCGTATCCAGAGCTGAGAGTATTAACCTGCTATGCGGACCGGTCCGAGCCAAAGAGCGGTCTCGAACCTCGGTTTCCTACGATTAGTCAAGTGAGAATCAGGAAAATGAGAGTATTCTAAACAGTACTTCATAACTTATGACTTTAAAATTATGAAGGTAAGAGTTAGTATTTGGAATAGAGATACTAGAGTGTCTCTATGGACCTTGAGTCCGTATATGCATAAGCATATTTAGTCTTGTTTCTAATCATGGAGAACAGACATTTCAGTGTCTTGTTCATGCAAGCCACTGTGGCAACCTTGTCCCTTTTAGGGACGGGTTGCCTTTTTAGTTTGTAGTAATAGTCCACGATGTGATTAGGTGCAGCTGCTTGTTGCTTTATCATATTTCTGACAGTGAGGAATAGAATCTCTCTTGCTTTGGGATTTCCACGTTTATTTATGTGATCTTTTCTGAGATACTGACCAGATTGGTACCTAATAAGGTCAATCCCAACGTAAGCATTCAATTGATTAGAAGTATCAAATCTGGCGAAATCTCCGATTTCACCCAGTAACATGGCAGCTGTTAATTCACCAATGCCTGGCATTGAAGCAATAATTTCAAATTCGGGTAATGTTTTTCCGAGTTGAATCATTTGTTTTCTAAGTTTTCTTTTTTCAATAGTGAGGTCTTTTAATTTACGTGCATAATATTTAACTTCTTGCACTTGAACATTATCTACACGTACTGCTGGAGAGCTATTCTTAGCAAAGACTATTAACTTTTCAGCATACTCCAGTGCTTTATCACTGGAGATTTTTTTATCGGTCTTACTCATCAAAATATTCTTTAATTTTGTCCTAGAAATACCAGACACTAAATCAGGATGCGGAAAAAGACTAACCAAATTTAAAGATAGAATAGATGTCTTATTAGTAAACAGTTGTTCCATTTCTGGAAACGTCTGTTGTAACTCGTTATGTAATTCAACTTTATTGAATTTACGAGAGTCTTCGACTCTCTCGTAAAATCTACACCATTCTCTAAGATCTAGATATTTAGGATTTTGAAATGCCATCAACCGATAACTATTATCATAGGCGCTAAGAGCTATCTTATGCGCATCTTTATTATCGGTTTTAACACGACGCAAATTCTCTGTCTTGAGGTGTAATTCAAGAGGATTTAACAAAGCATAGGGTATCTTATTATCCCTGCAAAATCTTTCTATGGGGCGAGAGTATATACCCGTAGCCTCAAAATAAAAAGTTGGATTATTAGCACGTTTAACGGTTTCGCTTAGTTTGGCGAAACCTAGTTTATTATGTTCAAAATCAAATTCTTTCACGCAGTTACCATCGCTGTAATGCACACAATAACTGTGTCCTTTGGACACATCTAAAGCAATTATATCTGACATATTTTTCCTTTCTAAAGCTATCCGTATCAACATTTCGAATCTCATTTCCTAAACACGAACTCGAAGTCCCACAACCTAAAACCTGATTAAAGAAATGAAGATAACGGAGATCATTTTTTAATACGGACTCGAAGTCCCGAGGTTCATGCACGATCTTAGCTTTGTCTCCAGTGTACAAAAAAAGTTCTAAGAGAAGAAATTGATCTTCCCTCAGAACTAATCTTAGGTTGTTTTGAAGCCTTACCAAAAACCGGTAAGTCTCCAAACACGCCCGGTGGTGTAATGGCTGAAGCCATAACGCCACACCCACAGCTGGTTAATACTCTCAGCTCTTCCTACTAATTTATTCTATTTCATCAACGTCTATTTCTATTTTAATTATTTTTCTTTCCAAATTTAAGTTACTAATAAAAAAAACTGACTCGCATTTTCTGCTAATCAGTTTTTTTAGAATTTCTATTTGAAATTTACGAGGGATATCCATCAGAGCCTAAAATCAAAATTCAATACCTGCCCTCACAGCAGAAGAATACTTTCAGCTATGAAGACGGAACTACCTACTCACTATCTGGGTCTCTTAAATAGTAACCAACGCCACGTCTTGTCATTAACCATTCTGGTTGACTTGGATTGTTTTCAATCTTTTCACGTAAACGTCTAACGGTAACGTCAACTGTTCTGACATCACCAAAATAATCGTAGCCCCATACTGTTTGAAGCAAGTGTTCACGTTTCATTACTTGTCCAATATGTTGAGCTAGATAATGTAACAATTCGAACTCACGATGAGTTAATTCAATTTCCTTACCGTTTTTTGTGACAGTATAAGCATCGGGAAGAATAGTTAAATCACCAATTTTAATCTCACTAGTTTTAGTATCTTCACTGCGAGCGTGTGTTTGGGTTCTTAACCGTGCCTTAACACGGGCAACTAATTCCCGATTAGAGAATGGCTTAGTGACATAATCATCTGCCCCAAGTTCTAGGCCAATAACCTTATCAATTTCGGTATCCTTGGCCGTTAACATAATAATTGGAGTATCTTTAGTTTTTCTGATAGTTCTTGCTACTTCAAGACCGTCAATAACCGGAAGCATTAGATCAAGCAAAATAAGGTCTGGATCATCCTCATCAACTTTATCCAAAGCTTCTTGTCCATCAAAAGCAGTTATGACTTCGTAGCCTTCATTTTCCAAATTATATTTAACAATGTCGGAAATTGGTTTTTCATCATCTACTACTAGAATTTTTTTAGCCATATAATTTATCTCCTTGACGTGAATATTATACAAGTTATTAGTTATTAAAACAAAAGCACCATAAGATTGAGAGTTTATTGGCGTATTCCGTTTCAAGAGCTGAGAGTATTCATCTGCTGCGTGGCACGGTCCGAGCCAAAGAACGGTCTCGGGCCTCGGTTGAAGCCTTTCCCGAAACCGGAAAGTCTCCAACACGTCCGGTGGTGTAATTGCTAAAGCAATAACGCCACTTTCGCTGCGGATGAATACTCTCAGCTCTTCCAACTAATTTATTTTTTATAGTATGAATAACTACATAGATTTTTACTATTTCAAATGAATGGTACTATTGATAATTTATTACAACCAAAATCTTACAAAATAGGTTATTTTAAACACTCATCTTTCAACCTTAATAAAGCCACCTTAAAGCTACGTTAAATTTTTTGAATTTTTTTCAAAAAAAAGCTTGTCATAAATTTGGAGCTTATGGTATGATATATCTCGTTGGTTGAGAGAGATACGCAATCAACTACAGATACATGGGTGGTTAGCTCAGCTGGCAGAGCAACGGACTCTTAATCCGTGGGTCTGGGGTTCGATCCCCCAACCACCCATAAATGCGATTATCGCTTAACCGATTATGATGAAAATCATGATCGGTTTTTTAGTGTCTACAATTGTTTCCAGCAAGTAGTTATCTTAACATCTTTGGATTGCCTAGTACAATAATTTGAATTAAGAACTGGCTTATATCCACAATGACTTTTTACATGATCTCAATAATAAGAGAAAATATTAATCTTAAGCAACCTGCTTTTATTGATATCTAGAAAAAAATATTTGGTAGATAATAATAATCGATAGTAAGTTAATGACGGTGGCTTATATCGAAAGAAGTGATGCTTATGGTTTTTTACACATGAGTTCCTACATTTCGAGGAAAGGAGGTTGCTCTTTTTGTCTGTTTTTGACGCTATGAGCTTGATGTTAACTTTCGGCATATTTTTGATTGCCTTGCTAACATACATTCATAACGACAAAAAGTGAACAAAAAAATAACCGTCTTAAACTTTAGCTGAGTTTACGGTTATCTTAGTTACACTATAAAATAATTAGTAGCTACCGTCTTAACGGGCTATCGAGTTTCACAGGAAAAGGGATGCTGAGAACATCTCTTTTTTTGTTGCTGAAAATGTCAAACCTTCTTATATTGTAAGGAGATTCAAATCACAAATTCATTATAACAAGGGGGATTAAAAAGTCCAGTCAACTGGCCTAATATTAAACATCCTAAAAATTCATATTTATAATGTGCCTTTTAATCTAAACAGATCAAGCGTTGAATCTTAATATCATAATCTTCAATTTCCCAATCTGCTGTGTCAAAATGCATTGATGATGGGACCAAAGCCACGGTTTTACCAGGATATTTTGCCAAGAAACGGTCATAATAACCACCACCAAAGCCAACTCGATAATTAGAATCTTCAGCGAAAGCTAATCCCGGAACAATGACTAAATCAGGTGTCTGATTGACCAAATCCTCATTATAAACTGGTTCGAGTATGCCATAATCACTTCTTACCAAATCATCGCTATTTGTGAATGGTAGAAATGCCATTTGGCGATGTGGCATCGTTTTTGGTAGATAAACTTCCTTACCCTCTGCTTGAGCAGCCTCAATTATTGGTGTCGTGGGAACTTCGATAAGCGAACTGACCGTTGTTGCAATAGTCTTTGCATTCTTCCACTCAGGAGTCTCCTGTAATCTTTTCAGTAACTGTAATCCCTCAGTGCGAGTCAGTGCCTTATTTTTATGCAATTTCTTAGTCTGTTGTTTACGTAATTCCTTCTTATCGATAAGCTTGCCCTCCAAACCCGTTATTTACTATCTAATAGTTTACAGTTAAGTCATCCAAAGTTAAAACTGATATGCCTGATAATACCAAAAAGATTGAAGTCTTTGATGTGACTTCAATCTTTTTTATTTGCTAGAATCAGTATCTTCAAATCCATTTAGTGTAGTTGCCAAATGCTGTAGATTTTTAAGTAAATCGTCTTTCTCACTATCAGACCAATCATCAAGCGCCTTACTAATATTGTTCATTCTAGTTTTGTCCAAAACTTCTTTTAATTTCTTACCATCTGCCGACAACTCAATCGAACGAACTCGAGCATCTTTAGAACCATCTTTTGTCTTTACCAAGCCCTTTTTCTCAAGTTTATCAATTTGGCGGCTGACACTGGAGTGACTTTTGCCCAACATATTAGCCAATTCACTGACATTTGTAGGTTGCTCCCGACCAATCGTGGCAAAAAGTTGAAATGACGTTGTTTCTAAATCAACACCGGCATCTTTAATGAAGGCTTTGTCTCGATCGGTTCGATTAAAGAATGAAACAATCGTTATCAAAGCTTTAATTAATTCATTTTCCATTATTTCACCGTTACAACCGCACGTGGTGTCAACGGTACCTTCCAAGCTTCATCGATATCTGATAAATCAAAATTATTAGTCGTCATAGTTATTTTCTCCTTTGCGGCCCATTGAAAGACCCCATTGATGGCTGAAATCAATTGTGACATAGTTGCACTTTTTACACCACTACCCAAAATTTCAATCGCTGAAGAGCGTAAAACTGCTGATGGTAAAGCAATATCAGTTTGTCCGGCCGATGCTCCAATACTTACGAAGCGAGTAACATTGTGACCACTAAACATAGCGACAGCCTTCATAATAGCAAGAGCACTGTCACCCCATAAATAATCGAGCACAACATCAACGCCAGATTGCATCTGTTTTGCCAAATCAGCGGTTAATTTATCTGCCCCGCCTTCAGAATTCATATCAAAAGCTACCATTTCATCAGCGCCTAATTTGCTTAACTTTTCACTATTACGACCAGTCACGATAACTTTCTTAGCTCCCAAGTGATAAGCAATCTTGACTGCTAAACTGCCGGCTGTTCCAGTGGCTCCGTTAATCAAAACAGTCTGACCGGCTTCAAAATGGGCTCGACTTACCAAGGCTGCCCACGAAGACATCCCTGGATTGGCAATAGCTGCTGCCGTAACATCATCGATTCCATCGGGTAATGGCAAAATTAAATGTTCATCGATCAAAGTTTTCTCAGCTAACGAACCATAAGGAGCATTGGTAGCTAGAAAATAAACTCTTTTACCATTCAAAACTCCAACGCCATCAGTTCCAGCAACATTTGGATAAATTGTATCGGCTGAATAATGTCGACCCATGGCACGCATTTTCGTTAAATTGCTCAAAGCAGATGCTTTCACATCAACAATTACATTACCTTCCTTTAATTTTGGTTCCTCAAAATTTTCATAAATTGGTGCTTTTCTTTTCTCAGTTACAATTGCTGCTTTCATAATTTACTACCTCTTTTTTTAAAGTTATTTTATTTTTATATTTATGTGCGTTTTGCACTTAATTAAATTAACACGATTAGGTGCATTATGCAACTAATTTCAATTTAATTGCTCCAAATCCTGCCTTTACCGATAAATAAAAAAAGAGCCCAATAATATCAGGTTCTCCTTTGATTAAACTAATCCACTTTCTCCACCTACAACATAATCCTAAATTAATATGAAAGGTTCTCAAGAAAAATTATTTTTCTTGATTTTAGAATTGCTAGCATTCGGGATTCCATTGTATTATTTTGCTGTATTATTCAACCATTTAAAAAAAATATATATTTCCTCATTATGCCTATCGATCATTGGACTACAGGCTGAACTAACGAAAACCATAAAAACTCCGAAGGAAGTGTCTATTATGCAAACTATTCTGTTTTTTACCTCTTTTGTTTTAATAAATCTTGGACTTTTAATCGAGTATTTGTTCAACTCAAAATATTCTGCAGTTTATGAAAAAGAGGTTGGGTCGCTTATTAAACACAAAGACCCAATTGATTCTTTGAAAGACATCGCAAATTTAAAGACAAATTCACCCAACATGGAAATAGGTAAACGTCATCCGTACTTAGAAACTTTTATCCTATCCGCTCTGTGTATCACTAATTTATTTTTATTAGTTCATTCCATACATTCAACTGTTCAGTCCAATCAACTAATTCTTGTAGCACTCGCAAATATTGGCTTTTTTATTTACTCTTTGGGCGCATCATACGACCTTAACCAAAAAGCTAAATCTCTAAAAAAAGCAACATTCAAATTCTAAGCAACCTTATACAATTACTTACGCATGGTGCCAGTTGATAACCTACTACAAATATTCCATATCTTAAAACCGCTTAAATACTTTTATATTCAACTAATACCGATTAATTAGTCGGAAGAGCTGGGAAATATTTGTGTGCCGTGGTAGTGGTAAGGCTTCAAACCGAGGTCCGAGACCGTACTTTGGCTCGGGCCGTTCCGCACAGCTTGAAAATATTTCCCAGCTCTGGAGACGGCATACTTAACTAGCTCCACACGTAATTACTTATCGTCTTTAAACAAAAATGCCTCAATAATCTAAACAGACTATCAAGGCAGTTTATTTTTAATAATTTTCTGAGATTTTAAAAATTGATTATATATCAAGGCTAATGAAAATGCCCCAGTTACTTTAGAGTTTCATATACATCAGCAGCGACAACATATTCGTCAGTTGCGACACGTAAATACCCTGTGCCACCAGTACTGGAGAATTCATCGGTATACCACTTAGTGTTTGGAGCTAAAGCACGATCAGTAATAAGTTGGCCGTTGACATCATATAGTGGAGTTGGATTACCAGGTCCCGTTGTCACAACGCCACTAATTGCTTTGAAAAAGCCAGCCTCATAAAGACGGACGTCTGTAGCGCTAACGTATTCGCCCAAACCAACACGATAATAAGTACCACTGGCGACATTATTTATCTGATCAATTTTCCAAATTGAACCATCGGGCAAATTTTTTCCAATTGGTGATCCAGCAGCGTCATAAAGTGCTGCGCCATAATCTGAAGTTACCACGACACCATCATAATTTCCGGGAGATTGAACACCGTAGCCACTAAATCCAGCTTTCATCTCGTAACGAACATCGGAAGCTTTAACATATTCGTCAGCACCAATGCCATAATACGAGCCATCATAGAGTGTATTTTCCAAATTAGTCTGCCACCGTGAATTCATTGGTAAATACTTGCCAGTTGGAATTCCGTAAGCATTATAAATTTGTGCACCAGTGTCTCTAACCGTTACAACCGAGGTAGCAAGTGCCGTGTAGCCGTAATAGTTATCATCAGCTTTGGCAGTTGCCGCGCCAGAAATGGCAGTCGCTCCAACACTTAGTGCTAATAATGAAGAAAATAATAAACCTTGTGTAAATCTCTTCATAATAAACTCATCTTCTTTAAGAAAATCAATAACAAATTCTGTTATCAGCTTGTATATTAGCAAGGTTTTATGGTTTGGGTATTAATTAACGCTAGTCATTTAGTATATGGAACCGTCTCCGGTAATCAGTAATGTAAGCTTGCTTACTAAAATTATTTATACAACTAAAAATGCTCCAACATAACTTTGCATTTTAAACAAAATTATATTGGAGCACTCATGAGTATTTTACAACTCTATACCGGATATTTAAGTTTCCTCGTCTGGTACGGTTGGACCGATAACTAATGATTCAGCCATCAATATTTCGTTATACAATTCAAAAACTGAGTTTTGATACTTAACTTCACTCTGTGAAATCATATCCAGATACTGTCGTTCCTGACTGAAAGCATTCATAAATGCTCTCATTTCCAATTCTTTTTCCGAACCAGTAAATTCAGGATGTTTGACGACATTTATCCATTCTTTAACAAAATCACTAGTCCTTGTTCGTTGTTTTTGAGCCATCAAATCAAAGATAACTGATTTTTTAACATTTTCGGGCAAATACATTTTATTGACCGCTTCAACAGCTTTATGAACCATGTTAGTCCTGATTTCAGCCACCTCAGCGATAACTTCCTCATTGGGCATTTTTCGTTTCAGAATAAACTGGAATACAATTGTCGGCACTATCAAACTCAATATAATCAAGACACTTTCAGACATCAAAACTAAATTAAAGTCGGCAGTTTTAACATGATATTCTGCCAATGTATATGCTAAAGCTAGAGTTACCGCTCCATGCACACCTCCCAAAGCGAAAATCCAACTGGACCGTCGACTGAGTTTCAGCCTAATTCGTCCGTACACACATCTAGCTAGCACGTTAACAATATACAGAACACCACCGATAAGCAGCCATTTTATGGAACTAACGGTGAAACGCTCTTCAGACATAATTTTGGTAAACATGAATCCCAATACTACGAAAACGACACTATTAAATATTTCCGTAATCATGCTCTTCATATCGTCGCCCAAGTGAACCTGTGGCGCATTCGTCAGTCGACTTCGTTGTGCTTCCGCATTGGAAACCAGTCCTGCACAGACGACGGCGATAATACCAGAAATATGTATTCCCTCAGCCAAGTAATATAGGACAAATGGTTCAACAATATACAATAAAATTTGAGCATTCTGTGAATTATAGGATGTACGAACTAAACTTTGTCGGAATAAAACCATGATCCAAGAAAAAATAAAACCAACTATCACTCCACCGACCGCTGAAATCAAAAAATCAACAATCGTTTCACTATAATTGATGTATCCATTGACGTACCACAAAGTTGCCATATTTAACAAAATGATTCCGGTAGCGTCATTAAATAAAGACTCCATTTTTAAGAAAGTCCCTTCATCTCCCGGCATTTTGAGCCCGTTGGTGACAGACTCCATGGCTGTAGCATCGGTTGGCGTGCTGATAGCTGCTAGGATAAAAGCTAGTGGCAAACTAACCCCAGCGGCTATCCAAACTCCAAATCCTGCAAAAAGCATACATATAATAACTAGAGCAACTGTCATTTGAACAATATGCTTTAACTCTTTTCCTACTGAATTGAGATGCGTTGCCTGTCCCTCAAAAAATAACAACGGCGCCACAATAACTCCAATAAAAATTTCAGAATTAAACTCACCAATACGACTGCCCAAGCTGGGAACCAAAAAGATTCCTGCTCCAAGAATCATACTGATGTAACTGACCGATATCTTCTGAAAAATCTGTGCCAGAAAAATACTTATTACAGCAGTCAACATCAGGATAAATGTTGAAATCATCAGACCCATTGCAATCCCTCCCTCAATTGTTTAAAAGACCAATATCCCTCTAAATTTTTACCAACATAAATATAGCACATTACGACGAAAATCCCCGCTCTTAACTAGCGCCACACGTTAATTATTGGAATAAAAATACAGTAAAACAAATAGGAGCACCATCACGCTTGAAATAATCAAGTGTAACGGTGCTCCTACTCTCTTATAACTAAATAACACATGGTGCTGATTGATGTCTAAAACTGCTTAAATGCTTTCCCATTCAACTAATAACGATTAATTAATCAAAATAGTCAAAAATCCCAAAATTTTTCACTTTTGGCATTATTATTTCAATTTGTTTCACATGGAACATATGGTATTTTCACATCACAAAAACACTATATATGGTATTGGAATATTAATTGATATAATTACTTATTTCTTTGATGTCATTTGGAGTTGTTCGGCAACATCCACCAATCAACTTGGCACCTGCTTCAAGCCACTCTGGCACTAAGTCAGAAAAGGTGTCTGCTTGGGGATTTGCCTGCCAAGTTTTAGTAACTGGATCGTAAATATCACCATTATTAGGATAAACAATAATTGGTTTATCAGTCACTTGATTAACATTACGGACAATTTCATGGATATTCTCTAAAGTTGTACAGTTAACGCCAATCGCCGAAATCTGGTCAGCACCGTTAAAGTATTTCACTGCTTCAGACAAAGATGTTCCATCGCACAAAGTTGAATCATCTTTAACACTGAAAGTTAACCAAGCCTGTTGCTTTGGAAATTTATCCATTAACAGGTCAACTAAAGCATTGGCTTCATCAAAATTGGGCTGAGTTTCAAACGCAAATAAGTCGACTCCAGCGTGATCCAGTAATTCCATTCTCGAATAATGAAACTCCTGATACTCTGATTTGCTCAAATTATAATCACCGGTGTACTCGCTGCCATCAGCCAAATATGCACCGTAAGGTCCAACACTACCAGCGACTAAAGGATGTGGTGCCCGTTTTTGACGAACATCTTTAGGCAAAGAATCGAAATAATTGCTACGGGCTTTCTTAGCTAATTCCACAGCTTTAATTATTAAATTTTCACTTTCAGACTCACTAAATCCTAATTCCATAAATTTTGAAACATTAGCCTGATAAGTATTGGTTGTGGCAACATCTGCCCCATTTTGGAAATAACTTTCGTGAACAGCTGTTATTGCTTCGGGATTTTCAATTAAAGCCTTGGCTGACCAAAGATCACTGTCAGTATTAATACCACGTTTTTCTAATTCAGTGGCCATGGCACCGTCGACTACTAGCCCTTTTCTGTTCTTCAAATCTGCTGCAATCAAATCGCTCAAATTGTTACCTCCTATGCTCTAACGTAACTTGCCTTCTATAATAATGTAGTTTATCATAAAAATTAAACTTTTTTAATCTTATTCTAATTTATCTTGCTACATAAGGTGTCTACCTATGGAAAATAATAACAATACCCACATTAAATTGAAAAGAAATATGGAATCTCGTCACTTGTTCATGATTTCCCTTGGAGGAGTCATTGGAACGGGTCTCTTTTTGAGCTCAGGTTATACGATTCACGAAGCCGGTCCAATTGGCACAATTTTAGCCTATGGAATCGGAGCAATTGTCGTTTATCTAGTCATGCTTTGTCTGGGTGAATTATCCGTTGCGATGCCAGAAACTGGCTCTTTTCACGTTTACGCTGACAAATATATAGGGCCGGGAACTGGTTTCACCGTTGCTATCCTTTATTGGTTAACGTGGACGGTCGCATTAGGGTCAGAATTTACGGCAGCTGGATTGATTATGCAGCAGTGGTTTCCACATTCTCCGACTTGGATTTGGAGCGCTCTATTCATGGCTGTCATCTTTATTTCCAACGCTTTATCCGTTAGATTTTTCGCCGAAACTGAGTTCTGGTTCTCCAGTATTAAAGTTATCGCCATTATTTTATTCATCGTGATTGGGTTTTTAGCAATCTTTGGTGTCATTCATATCAAAGGTACTACCCAAGCACCAATGTTTACCAACTTATTCAAAGATGGACTCTTTCCCAACGGATTTAAAGCCGTCTTTACGACCATGTTGACTGTTAACTTTGCCTTTTCTGGAACCGAGTTAATTGGTGTGACAGCGGGTGAAACAAAGGATCCAAGCAAGAACATCCCTAGAGCAATCCACACTACTTTACTAAGATTAATCATCTTTTTCATCGGCAGTATCGTGGTCATGTCTGCCTTAATTCCATGGCAAAAAGCTGGTGTTAATCAAAGCCCCTTCGTGCTTGTGTTCAAAAGTATTGGCTTTCCTTTCGCCGGAGATTTAATGAATTTTGTTGTCCTCACTGCCATACTTTCCGCCGCCAATTCGGGATTATACGCATCGACCAGAATGTTATGGTCACTCGCACACGAAGGCATGATTCCACTAAAATATGCCAAAACTAACTCTCGAGGTGTCCCAATGACTGCCCTATGTTTGAGTATGATTGGTGGAGTTTTAGCGTTAGTTTCCAGTGTTGTCGCCGCTTCAACCGTTTATTTAGTCCTAGTTTCAATCTCTGGTTTAGCTGTGGTAATTGTCTGGATGGCAATTGCTTTATCGGAAATCAACTTTCGTAAAAGCTTTCTAAAATCCGGTCACAAAGTAGACGAATTGAAATTCAAAACTCCATGGTATCCGTTCGTGCCTTGGGCCGCATTTATCATGAGCCTTCTATCATGCGTTCTAATCATATTCGACCCCAACCAACGTTCCGCCCTCTTCTACATGATTCCTTTTTTGATACTCTGCTATGCAGTTTATTATGGAAAAGAATATCTCAAGAAGCGCCACGCAAAAATTTCCAACGATTAATTTAGCTTTTCAGTCACAAGATTTGTTCTTAGCTGAATAAAAAGGTTTAATATAAAGGTATAGGCACTAAATTTGGGAGAGATTGACACTATGAACAAGAAAACAGATCTTAACGAAGAAAGTCCATTAACAAAAGTTATTGATGATGTTTCAGAGGGTATTAATGATGCTGGAACTGTTTTCAATTCTGAAGAAACACCAGAAATTGAAGATAGCACTAGTAAAGAAGCGGTCCGTTATTTACTTTGGGGATTACTTTCAGTTGTTGTAAACTTTGGAACATTCTTCATTTTGTACCACGCAATGCACCTCAATTATCAGTTTGCCAATATCGTCGCTTGGTTCCTCGGCGTACAAGTCGGATTCTGGGTTGACCGAATTATCGTCTTCCGCCACAAATCCAACACTGCATTTAGAGAAATGTTAGCCTTTTACGGTACAAGAATCTTAACATTCTTAATAGAAACAGCCACACTATGGGTCGGAATTTCCGTACTAAGCGCCAATGGTACAGGTTCAAAGATTGTGGGACAGATTTTGGCAATTGTTGGTAATTATGTATTGTCGAAGTTCTTTATATTTAAGAATAAAAAGTAGAGAGCGGAGCAGGCCTGGGAATTTCTGAGCATTTGCATGACTTCACGAATTGTCCGCGTACTTTGCGGATGATTTGGGAAGTTAGGCAAAGCGGAAGAAATTGGCCTGTGTAGCTCGTTTCAGAGCCACCGCATATATACATATACACATATAATCTTATACATAATAAAAAAGAGACCTCCTTTAGGAAGTCTCTTTTTACTATGCAATTTCAACATCACTAGAAATTTTAGCTTTATTCAAAAGTACTGAACTTGTCACAACTGACAATGAACTGAATGCCATAGCCAATCCCGCCAATTCAGGGCTGAGCGTCAATCCAATAGCGTAGAAAATCCCAGCAGCAACAGGAATTCCCAAGACGTTATAAACAAATGCCCAGAACAAATTCAATTTAATACGGTTGAATGTCTTTCGACTCAATTCCAAAGCTTTCGCAACATCACGCAAGTCATTCTTCATCAAGACGATTCCACCAGATTCAATCGCAATATCCGTTCCTGAACCCATGGCAATTCCGACGTCAGCCATTGTTAAAGCAGGCGCATCATTGATACCGTCACCGACAAAGGCAACTTTTCCATTCTTCTGCAACGCTTCAACATGATCAGCCTTATCACCAGGTAAAACGTCCGCAATAACTTCGTCAATACCAACTTCTTGAGCAATTGCTTGGGCAACACGTTTGTTATCACCCGTCAACATAACAGTTCTCAAACCACGTGCTTTCAAAGTGGCAATAGCTGACTTAGATGTTTCTTTCGGAGCATCTTGAATAGCAATCAAACCAATAATTGTTTGATCCATTCCGACAAAGACAACTGTCTTAGCTTCATTTTGCAAACGAATCATTTGTTCATTCAATTCAGAATCAATTTTAATATCATTTAATAATTTATCATTTCCGACAAAGGCTTGCTGTCCATCGATTGTGGCAGAAACTCCCTTACCTTCAATAGCTTGGAAATCACTAACTGTTGAAGCTTCAATCTTATCCGAATTAGCTTTGTCCAAAATGGCAGTAGCTAATGGATGTTCAGAAGATTCTTCAAGCGCAGCCGCAATACTCAAAACTTGCTTCTTATCGCCGACAATATCAGTTACCTCAGGCTTACCTTTAGTAATTGTTCCAGTTTTATCAAAGACAACTGTCTTAACATCGTTTACTTCTTCAAGAACTTCACCGTTTTTGATCAAGATACCCATTTTAGCACCACGACCAGTTCCAACCATTAAAGCAGTTGGAGTCGCTAAACCTAACGCACATGGACAAGCAATGACCACTACTGATACTGCAAAAATTAAGGCATTAGCTACGGTAGCACCAAGGAAAACGTACCAAACTAAGAATGTTAAAATCGATAAACTCAAAACTACCGGAACAAAGATTTCCGATACTTTATCGGTTAAATTTTGAATTGGGGCATGACTGTTTTGAGCCTTTTTAACCAATTCAACAATTTGCGAAAGCATTGTATCTGAACCAACCTTTTCAGCTTTGAACATAAAAGTTCCGTTGCTGTTCATAGTTGAACCGATAACTTTATCACCAATATTTTTGGCAACTGGCATACTCTCACCGGTAACCATCGATTCGTCAACAGTTGAGCTACCCTCAGTGATTTCACCATCAACGGCAATCTTTTGGCCCGGTTTAACTCGAAGAACGTCACCGACCACAATTTCTGATAGAGGTACTTTAACAATTTGACCATTACGCATAACTTCCGCATCTTTGGCCTGTAAATCAACTAACTCTTCAATCGCATTGGAAGCATTGTTCCGCATTCTTTCCTCGAAAACTTGTCCCAACAAAACGAATGTGACAACAAAGGCTGCACTTTCGAAGAAGACTGGTTGATGAGTAATCATTGCGTAAATACTGTAAATATAGGCTGTGACCGTCCCAATAGCGACCAAAGTATCCATATTTGAATGGTGCTTTTTAAATGATGCCCAGGCACTATCAACGAATGGACGAGCTGCAACCGCCATCACGATAGTTGTTAGGACAAACTGAATCCATTCGCTGCCCGGAACCATAATTCCAAAAGGCATCAAAATCATCCCAATTAACATCGGAATTGAAAAAATTAATGAAATCCAAAAACGTTTTGTAATCGTCATACTTAACCCTCCTCACAGCAGTATTACTTTACGATAATTTTTCCGTGGAACATATCCATTCCACAAGCCCATTGATATTCGCCAGGCTTACTTGTATCGATTTCAATCGATTGTTGTTCGTTTTGTGGCAATTCCTTGTTGATCCCAAAATCGGAAAAGACAACCCGATCCAAGCAACTAGAAGCATCTTTTCTCGTGAAATTCAACGTTGCTGGAACGCCCTTTTTCAAAGTAACAACTTCAGGTGAATAACCACCCTTAACCTCAACATCGACACTTTGCTTGTTGTCATCGATTGCTGCTGTGGCACTGGCAACTTCATGTTTACCGAAGAACCACCAGAAAATAAAACCAATCATTGCTAAACACGCTATCAAAACTAAAATTCTTGCCATAATGTTATCCCCATTTCTTGTTTACAAATGTAATCTACTTAAAGTATATTATCGTTAAAGTTTACAATTGTCAACTAGATTGAAATAAAAAAAGATATCTCATCAATAAGATACCTTGATTCCTAAGAAATATCTGGCTAAAAAGGTTGCTTGTTCAGCGTTAACCTTGAGACCTTTAATCCCAGACTCTTCAATATCGATGGTTTCAAAGCGGCAACTACTGAAGTCCATCCCTTTTAATTTGGTACTGAGAATCGTCATTTTATTTAAGTCACAATCGTCAAAAAATACTTGCTTCAACTTATTTTCATTAAAACTCATATCTTTCAGACTGCTTGATTCAAAACTAGTTTCCTTCAAATTTGCTTGATTAATATTACCCAAGTCCATCAAACAATTTTTGAACAAAACATTATTAAAGTAGGATTTATCCAGATTAACGCCAATCATCTTACAATTTTGGAATTCAACGCGATATAAACTGGCTTTAGTTAAAAGGCAATTCGACAAATCACAACCTTTGAAGATAACGTCAGTCAATTCCAACTTATCAAAATCACATTCACTAAATGTGACGTGTTCAAAAATAGTTTTCTCAATAATCGGATGGTTAATAATTTGTTTTTCAACAAACTCGCCTTCAACAGTTTTGTCATGTAAGAAATAGTCCTCTTCATTAAAAATGTCGAAGAATGATGCCGACTCCAGATAGTCTTCACTGATTTTGGGATGGTCCATATTTTTAGCTCCTTAGTCACTTGTCTATAAAGTATCATATCAGATATTTTATTACGCGTGGTGCTAGTTAAGTATGCCGTCTCCAGAGCTGGGAAATATTCTCAAGCTGTGCGGAGCGGCCCGAGCCAAAATGCGGTCTCGAACCTCGGTTTGAAGACTTGACACAGTTCGTCAAGTCTCCAAACACGTCCGGTGGTATAAGTACGGAAGATTCCTTCCGTACTTATACCACTACCACGGCACACAAATATTTCCCAGCTCTTCCGACTAATTAATCGTTATTAGTTGAATGTGAAAGCATGTAAATTTACAAACCATTAAAAAAGTTGAAATAGATTATTAAAATTCACGTGCTTTGCGAAGTTCAAAATCAAGACAAAAGGCCTCGGCTTTTGTCGATTCCCATAATGACCTAAATTTCTCACTCCTGAAGGCAGTCAATGACAAATGTCATATGAGGTTATGACATCCCCCACTATTTATTAACAACCCCAAGAATTAAACTTACGTTGTTTCATAAATAAAGGAGGAAAAACCTATGACCTCATTAATCAGTGTTAATCATTTAAACAAAAGCTATGGTAAAAAGGAAGTTTTACATGATATTAATTTTGACGTCTCTAATCAACAAATTATCGCTTTAATTGGTGAAAATGGTGCTGGTAAATCAACCCTAATCAATATCTTGCTTAACTTAATTTCTGCCAGCTCGGGAACAGTTAATCTTTTAGATTCTTCAAAAGATTTACATGAACATATTGGTGTTATGATGCAACAAAATATTTCAATTACACGAATTACCGTGAAGGAAATTTTGAAACTGACACAAAGTTATTATCAACATCCATACCCTTACGAGGACTTAATTAAATTAGCTGGTTTAAAGGATTTAGAAAATTCAGAAATGCCCAAATTATCAGGTGGGCAAAAGCGACGATTATCTTTTGCTTTAGCAGTTGCGGGAAATCCCGATCTCTTATTTCTCGACGAACCAACGGCCGGTATGGATAGTCAAAGTCGCACAAAGTTCTGGCAAACTATTATTGATATGAAAAGACAACATAAAACTATCTTTGTAACCAGCCATTACCTAGCTGAATTAGAGTCGGTAGCTGACCGGATTATGATTTTACAAAATAAATCGATTAATTTTGATGGGACTTTAGCTGATTTACGTAATTTAGAAGGCGAAAAACTAATTGAATTTGATAGTGAATTGACACCCGAAATTTTCCAATCCCTATCAGAAATCATCGCTTTCAAACATATGGGAAAACATTATCAACTGACAACTAAAACTGCCGAATCATTAATTAAAGAATTAACTCCATATTTAACTGCCATCAAAAATCTACAAGTTAAACAAAATTCACTTGATTCACTATTTATCAACTTTAATAAGGAAGGTGCTCAACATGAGTAGTTTTATTTATCAAGTTCAAATAAATTTTAAACGTATCATCCTTCGTAACAAGCGCTTCTTTTTCTTTGATATTGTTCTGCCAATTTTATTCTATATTTTGTACTCTAAAATATTTGTCGGAAACGCTGCTCAAACTGAATTGAAAGTCTGGCAATTGAATTATCTTATCAGCATGATTATTTACGGCTGTTTACTAGGTTCCACAATCACTGTTGCTAATACACTACTGGAAGATCAGACTAGTCATTTTGATACGCTCTCTCGCCTAACACCCTTGCCTAGATGGAAATATTATTTGTCACGTGTGATTATTTTTCTACTATTAAATCTAATCGCTGCTGTCGGTATTTGCATAACTGGAATTTTAATTAACCATTTATCATTACCAATCAAAACTTGGTCTTTCATCATCTTAGCAACAATTATTGGCACTATTCCACTTATTTTTATAGGTATTCTCATTTCTCTATCTGGAAATCCAGCAACTGTGAACTTACTAAATAATCTGGTCACCTTCCCTTTAGCCATTATTAGTGGACTGTGGATGCCTATAAACGCCATGCCTAAATGGCTCCAAAGCATTGGTAAATTAACCCCCACTTTTCAATTATCCAATATTGATAAAGCCCTGCTTAATAGTAAATCAATAGACATTTCGTCCATTATAGGCATTATACTTTGGTTCCTTATTCTAATTGTGGGAACCTTACTAGTAATAAAGTATCAAAAACATCGGGAGTTGACCTTCGCATGAAATTTTTGGAAAAACATATTTTATTTCCTAAACGATTCGGTATTATTCCCTACTTTTGGGTATTTTCTTTGATATCATTATCCAGTGAAACCTTACTTAAACATGGGTTTGACTGGATTTTGTTTTCGTTATTATTGCTTTTTTTAAAATTATACCGTGATGGTTATGTAATAAACCGCTGGCTACCAGTTCAAATAACTGGTCAATTACTTATAACGACCTATCTAGTCTACCAATATGGCTTAGGAACCCTTTTTATTTATACAGCCTGGGAAATTGGTTCATTACCATTCAAAAAAAGTCAATTTTACAAATATACTGCCCTCTATTTGGTCTTCAGCGTATTTTGTATCCTTGGCAACATAATCTATAATTTCGAGCAATACCAATTTTTTGGAATTATTATCACGATGTTTTTCGCTATTGGATCTCCTTTTGCCGCACGCTCACTAGGAAACAGCTACCGCCGCTTGTATAGTTTAAAGCAAAACAATAAGCGTTTGGAGACTATTATTAAACAGCAAGAACGTGAACGAATTGCCAAAGATTTACATGACAATCTCGGTCAATCTTTCTCAGTGATTACTTTGAAGGCTGAATTGGCTGACAAATTAATAGATAAAAGTCCTAATCAAGCACGACAAGAAATCAAAGATATCGCAACAACTTCAAGAGCAAGCCTAACCATGGTGCGAAAAATTGTCAGTAATTTGAATCAGAAGTCAATTGCCGAAGCAATGATTGAAGAGGAACACAACCTACGTCTAGTCAATATCATGCAAAGCTCGAATAACGAAAAAATCTCTATCAACTGGCCCATCAAAGTTCAAACTGTTTTAGCAGCCATTATTAAAGAAGCATCAACTAATATTATCCGCTATAGCCAAGCTCATATTGCTACATTTAATTTTAATGAAGACGACGATAATTACTATCTATCCATTAAAGATGACGGCATTGGCTATCAAAAAAATCAACAAGACTCATTTGGTATCCAAGGTATGGCACAACGGTTATCTAACATTAACGGCACAATCACAATTGTATCAAGTTCAGGCATCACCCTAAAAATCCAGATTAAAAAGGACAAGTAATATGACAACAATTTTTCTGGCAGAAGATCAAAAGCTTTTGAATACCGCACTGGCAACGTTACTAAGTTTAGAAGATGACCTCGAAGTCATTGGCACTTCTACAGACGGAGAGGATGCTTTATCATCAATCATCACTAAAAATCCTGACGTTGCTATTCTTGATATCGAGATGCCTAAACTATCAGGATTAGACGTCGCCCAACAAATTCATTTACTCAGACTGCCAATCAAAGTCATTATTTTAACGACATTTGCTAATGCACAATATTTTGCTCAAGCCGTTGCAGCGGACGTTAACGGATATTTATTGAAAGATAATCCGACCGAACAGTTAGTCAAAGCAATTCATGAGGTCCTAGATGGGAAAACAATTTTCTCACCAGAATTAGTTTCGACGATTATTTCAGCTGAAAAGAATCCCTTAACGAAACGTGAATTAGATGTTCTAAAAGAGATTAAAACTGGAAAAAGCAGTAAGGATATTGCTAAAGCAGTCTTTTTGTCAGAAGGAACAGTTAGAAATTATATTTCTTCTATTCTTAGTAAGACGGGAACTTCTTCACGAATTGAAGCTTTGAATGTCGCTGAGAAGAATAAATGGATTTAAAAAAATAAGTGTCACTCTGTTTTGACAGAATAAGGGTGGCTGGTGGCGATAGCTTTCGTAGTCAACACTAGATATAATGATATTAAATGGTTTTTACCAGCAACTAAACCGTATTTCAATACCGTTATGCATAGTGAGGAAAAGTAATGCGAATTCTAAATGTGATTGACCATATCTTGGATAAGGACTCCGGCAACGTTGTTTTGTCGCAAAAAGAGATTGCTAAGGATAACCTTGAAATTTCCAATTACGTTGAAAAAGTGATTGATAAATTTGAAAAAAGTGAATATGTAGAGTTAGAGCTATCACGTATTCCGATGCTCGAACAGTTCTGGAATGGGCGTGACGATTTTCAAAAACTGACGGAAAAATTTGCGTTGGATTATTTTGACAGTATCAAGGTCAATGAAAAAATTCCCGGTGGCGACTTGTTGTTCTTTAACGTCGAACTAGAGAACTTGAGCCAAATGATTGGGATTGCCAAGTTGGATTACACTCAGCGCTATATCCATAACGTTGAGTATGACGAGGATGTTTTGGTTAATAACATCGTTCAAAACAATAGTATCCTGCCATCGCCTAGTCAGGGGGTCAAGAACATGCTCCTGATTGATGGCGATAAAATTCAGTTACGTGAACAGCAGTACACGGGTGCCAGTGGTAAGTGGCTGATGTCGCGGGATTTTCTTAACGTTGCGGCGGTTCCCATCAAAGTTTCGAACAACGTTAAGCAGATCAAAAAATCGATTCAAAAAATTTCGGAAAAGTACGATGACGGGGATGACTTCACCATCACGTCCAAGACACAGCAGGCGATTCATGACAGTATCGAGACGGATGGCGTCATTGATAATGATTATATCGCCGACGTGGTGTTTGACCAGAAAGAAGAAGCTAAAGCAGAATTTAAGGACCAACTGGCCAAAAAGGCGATTGAACCAGTCGTTACCGTCCCCAACGTGGATTATTTTGAAAAGAAATATGAGCGTCAAAAGATCAAGTTAGATAATGGGATTGAAATCAACGTGCCGATTAGCTTGTTGAAGAATCGGGATGCGATTGAGTTTGAAACGAATCCGGATGGCAGTACTTCGGTGGTGATTAAGAATATTGGGAGTTTGAAGAGTCAGTTTTAGGTGCGTGAGTAAGATAGATTTGTGAATAAAACGCTAAAAATCGAATGATGGTTATTCGATTTTTAGCGTTTTTGATAAGTAACTGTTCGGCCGTCAGTTTCTTGACGGCTTAATTATTCTAAACATTTTGACATTATTTTTCGGCTACCAAGCCTATGAAGCCTGGTTTTGTGGAAGATTAATTGACCAACTTAATCTTAATTGCTAATGCTCCATACTTTTCTTCCATTTCTCGTGAATAAATCTCCTGATTCTCTTGATCCAGCTCAGCAATCGATTCATCCTCAGGACTACCAATAATTACACCAGAATATTTTCGGAACAAATCCTTAAAACTAGCGAATCGTTCCAATCCGAGAATTTCCGTCACAACTGTTTCGTTAGTTTTCAAATCAGTAAAGCGAATCTCTTCACCAACTTGTAACTTTGATCTCTTCTCATCATTCAATCTAACTTCAATCGTCTTCGTTCCATTCTTAATTGCCATAAATGGCTGGTGATTCAAATGCATGTCTATCAAATTATCACTCGATTCTTTTAAATTAATTATTTTATATCTCCCTAAAACTCTATAATTATGTAATATATAGTACGCATGGATATTAGTTGATAACCTATTATAATTATTTCATAGTCTAAAGTTGCTTGAATGCTTTTACATTCAATTAATAACGATTAATTAGTCGGAAGAGCTGGGAAATATTTGTGTGCCGTGGTTCGAGACCGCTCTTTGGCTCGGGCCGGTCCGCACAGCTTGTGAATATTTTCCAGCTCTGGAGACGGCATATTTAACTAGCATCACATGTATTATATAGTAGAAACATAGGGGGGATAAATATGGGGTCACTTCGTGAATTACGTTATCAAAACCGTAATTTCTGGAAATATTTCTGGAAATACGGTCAAATTATTATTTTGATTCAATTAAGTATTAATTTTATTTTCGTGCCGATATTAAACGCCATGGCTAATGGCATCAACTATCTCGGCAATGTTAATTATATTTCTTATAGCAACGCAATCGACTTGATTACTCACAAGCCGTTGGTCGTTCTCGGGCTGATTTTTGTTTTATTAATAATACTGTTGCTGGTTTTCGCCCAGTTCACGTTAATGCTAGTCAGTTTTCAAGCTATCAAATCCAATGCCAGTTTGAGTTGGTGGGATTATCTCAAGAGTGTCAGTAAAAATCTCTTCGGTCTTCCCTTCAAAGCTTTCGGATTTTTCCTACTATATTTCCTAATTATCACGCCATTCGGCAGCTTGGGCATGTCCTCCACGCTTTTGAGCAAAGTTAAAGTTCCCCAATTTATTATTGATTGGTTATTTCAAGAACATTTACCATTAGGACTGCTTCTAATTGCTGTTTATCTCGTAATTTTTTATATTGGATTACGTTGGCTCTTCGTTTTGCCAATGATGATTTTTGAAAATAAAGATATCAAAGATGCTATCAAACGCAGTTGGCACATGACTCAAGGTAAAATGCTTTATTACTTGGGGCTTTTCTTAGGATTGGTTGTCATCGTTGCCCTTTTTGTCATGATTAGTAACGGATTTTTCGTTGGTATGCAGGCAATTGTCGACAATCTTTCATTCCTAAAAGTTATCGACTTTCCAATGGCAGTCATCAATATGACTATCATTCGATTGCTAAATTACGTTGTAAGTTTGTACGCTGCTGGCATGTCCGTCTTGATTCTGCTCAGCCACACGCACACACATTACTTCTATCCTCGAAGAAAACATCGCAGTCACAAATGGTTCTGGGGTATTTTGGGAACAGTTTTTGCAATCTCATTTATCGGATACAATTCATTTTACTTCAATGATTTATTTTTGACTCCACCATTAACAATTTCTCACCGTGGTGTTGACGATGGCAATGGTGTCCAAAATACTATTCAATCGCTCGAAGCCACTGCTAAAGAAAAGCCAGATTATATTGAGATGGACGTTCAAGAAACTAAAGATCATCAATTTGTCGTTTTCCATGACAACACGCTTAAAGGTTTGGCCGGCATCAACAAGCGACCTAGCCAGATGACTTTGGATGAATTGACCCAAACACAGATTCACGAAAATGGTAAAGTCACCCACATCGCCAGTTTTGACGATTACTTGGCAACATCAACGCGCCTACATCAAAAACTGTTGGTCGAACTGAAATCTGTTCCTGGTAATAAGAAGGATTTTGTAAAACTATTTGCTAAAAAATATCAAAAACAACTCTTAAAAAATAAGGCTATGGTTCACTCTTTGAATTATAACTATATCGAGGAAACCAAAAATCTGATTCCAAAAATCACCACCAGTTATATCTTGCCGTTCAATCTTTTCGGCGTTCCATTCACCAATGCCAATGCTTTCACCATGGAGTACACAACTCTAAATCAATCATTCATCGACAATGCCCATCTGCAACAAAAGAAAGTCTTTGCTTGGACCGCTAACGATGAAGAATCCATGGATCGAATGATTTTCATGGGCGCTGACGGCGTTATAACGGACAACTTAACTGAATTGCAAACGGAAAATGACGACTTATTCAAACACGCTACTTACACTAAACGTATGGCCGCCTATATTTCACAGATGCAAGATCCATTTGAATAAAAAGAAGGACGCTATTCAGCCATTCGCTGATCAACGTCCTTTTTTGGTGTCTCCATATTTATATATCCATCGTAATCGGTATGTTTGAACGAAATATTCTGACCTTCACCAGCCATTTTAGCAGCATGTTTTCGGCCCCAAATCGACATATCAATCAGAACTTTTTGCAATGATTTGCCCTCTTCCGTCAACGAATATTGCACGCAAAGTGGCAAAACAGGATAACTTACTCTTTGAACAATCTTATCGTCGATCAATTCGTTCAACTGTTGTGTCAAAACCTTCTGACTGATTCCAGAAATCTTACGTAGCAGTTCACCATTGCGCATTGGTTGCTTACCTAAGTGGCATAGAATCATGGATTTCCACTTTCCGTTAATAACTGAAAGAGTCAGATCCATGCTCATATGATAATTTTTTTCTTCCATATATAAAAGCCTCTATCTATTTTAAAATCAATGCTCTAAATTAAGATTATTCACAAACTTTACGAGCCTATTATCTTACTGTTTAACACTTTAACTTATTTTAATATATTCAACAAATGAAGACGCTCTAGCTTTCGGATGACAGTGACATTCTCGTAGTTACTAAATAGTGCGTACTATGATTTTAGCATATAACTCTTTACAATAATCCCATTGATACTTTTAGGAAATGAGGTCCTGATTTATGACAGAAAAATATAACTTTTTAAAGCCCTACACTTTTAAAAACGGCGTTACGATTAAAAACCGCATTGTCATTCCACCAATGACCGAAGCTGCAGCCCTAGAAAACGGTGCTGTCTCGCAAGACGAATTGCGCTATTTCGATATTCACACCGGTGGCGTTGGTATGTTCATCATCCCCACAATGAATGTTTCTGACGATGGCAAAGGTTTCGAAGGTGAACCTTCAGTCGCTGACGATAAATTCATGCCCGGTTTGAAGAAATTGGCTAGTACCGTTAAACAAAATGGCACAAAGGCTATTTTACAAATTTTCCACGCCGGTAGAATGTCTAATTCTAAAATCTTACGTGGCGTTCAACCTGTTTCTGCTAGTGCTGTCGCTGCATTGCGTCCCAACGCTGAAACTCCTCGTGAATTAACTGAACCTGAAATCGAACAAATTATCGAAGACTTTGGCCAAGCTACTCGTCGTGCTATCCAAGCTGGCTTTGACGGTATCGAATTGCATGGCGCCAACACATATTTGATGCAACAATTTTTCTCACCACACTCAAACCGTCGTACTGACAAATGGGGTGGCAACCTTGAAAATCGCATGCGCTTCCCTCTTGAAGTTATTAAGAGTGTTCACGCCGCCGTTGAAAAATACGCTGATGATAAGTTTATCGTTGGTTACCGTATTTCTCCTGAGGAAATTGAAGAACCTGGTATCAGACTAGATGACACGTTGAAATTTATCGATGTTCTAGCCGACCAACCCATCAACTACTTACACGTATCAATGGGTTATGCTTGGCGAACTTCATTGAACGATAAATCCGATGACGAACCAATTATTCTCAAGGTGAAGAAAGTCGTCAACGACCGTCTACCATTGATTTCAGTCGGTTCAATCGAGAAACCCGCTGACGCTGAAAAGATTGTCGATTCAGGTATCGATTTCGCTGCCATTGGCCGTGAATCAATTCGTGATCCAAAGTGGGTCCAAAAAGTTGAACTCGGACAAGAAAACTCAATCAGATATCAAATGTCACTAACAGAGCTCGATGAATTAGGCGTTAACTCAGCCTTTCTCGACTTCTTATATGCTTTACATGCCGATCTACACTTGGTCGGTTCAGATCAACCTAAAGATGACTTTGCTGAAAAGCTTGGTGGAGTTGAGGGTAACTAAATCTAAATAAGAGAGTGCGACAAAACATGGTCAGCTTTCGAGCATTAAGGCAAATAAGACGCGTAATCCGATTTTGGATTGCGCGTCTTATTTGTTTTAAGCGGAAAAAGCTATGTTTTGTTGCACGTTTATGCTGAATATTTAAGATGAAAATAGTTATGTCACAGCTTCTTCTCTTATTTTTTTAATTTATGAAGGGTGAAACTAAAATTAAAACATTAATGCTATCTTATTAAATCGTTCTTTCCATCAGTATCAATATAATGGAATACATCGGCCTTGCTAAAAATCGGAGAATCGTTCATTGAAGCTTGTGCCAAAACTGAATTAGCAATCGCAAACTCCAAAATATCTTCAAAGTCCCATTTTTCAATTAAACCTGTCAGAATGCCGCTGGCAAAGGCATCCCCACTACCGATTCGATCGAGAATATTCAATTCTTTAGCGGCAGAACGATAAATTTTATCATGATGGAACAAGAAACCCTCAAAGTATTTGCGATTATCAATGAAATTACGTTTACTTCCTGCAAAAAAGTTAATTTGATAATCCTGACAGAATTTTTGATAGAGCTTCGTTTCATCATCAACTTGATAATCCAATAAATCAGTTAAATCTCGGCGACTGCCAAAAGCTATATCGACAAATGGCAAAATTTTCTGATAACGTTTCTTCATCGTCTCGTGATTGTTGTCCTCATTGAGACTCATCCGATAATTGAAATCGAAACAAACGGTCTTATGACGTTCATGAGCCACTTCTGCTAAATGTAAAGCAGCTTTACGTGTTTGGCGATTCAAACTCAAGGCAATCCCACAAATGTGAACCATATCAACGCCAATTAATGCTTTTTCAAAGTCATAATCATCAGCGTTCATCAGGCAAAAAGAACTCGACAGGCGGTCTTGATAAGTCACTCGTTGCGGACGGGCTCCCTGCCCTAATTCAACGAAAAAGCTGCCTAAATTTTTCCCACGATAAAGAATATTTTTGTCAGAAATGCCTAATTTACGCACATCCGCTGCAGCTTTTTTACCAATAGGATTATCCGGCAATACCGTTAACATAGACGTTTCATAGCCAAAATGTGCCAAACTACTCAAAAGATTCACACCAGTTCCGACAGTCGACATTGTCAGCTGATCACTCTGCTCCAGCATCATTCTATCAGCCACGGTGAAACGCAGCATGACCTCGCCAAAAGCTAAAATATTCATATTCTAACCTCTAAAACTTCTTGATAATCTCGTATAATTTAGCGACATCTTCTGGTCTAGTATCGCCAGTTTCTTTATCGATAATTGAACTGTAAACGTGTGGAATGATTCGTTTAACGCCGGCATCAACTGCGATTTTGACAATTGTTTCAAAGTTTTCTAAGTCGATTCCACCAGTTGGTTCCAAGTCAAAATCGTTAGCAGCACAGGCACGAGCTACTTCTTTGAATTCTTCAACGTGTGCTAAACCTTTCATTGGGAAAAACTTGATTGATGAACCACCCATATCTTTTAACAAAGCAATGGCAGTTTCAATTGGTACTTCAGTTGGAGCAGCTTGGCTACTCAAAGGACCAGTGGCAAGGTTGACGAGCCCTACTTTACCAGTTGGTGAAACTAGCCCATTAATGATTGTTTCATTTTGACCCAAGGCTTCTCTAGTAGCGCCCACACCTGTGAAAACTTGGTTGACGTGTTGTGGTTGAATTTCTTTTGAAACTCGAGTTACCATTCCACTTTGCTTTGGATCACCGGCACCTAAACCAACCGAAACGGCGTTGTCAATTTCTGCTTGATACAATTTCATGTCAGCAATTGCGGCTTCATCACTTGGGTAATTTTTCGTCAAAACTCCGAGTACCACGTGACCTTCAGCGGCTTCATAACAATCTTTGGCGTTTTGAACTGAATTAGCTAGTACGTTCAAACAAATTCCATTTGCTAAATAATTAGGTAGTAAATTCATCTTTATTTTCCTCCAACGATTTTCTTTAAACTGGATACAATTTGATACATTTCAACATCATCGACCGCTCTAATATCAAACTCGATAATGCCTTCATTAACACGATATTCACGAGCATAAATCGCTACATCGCCGTTACGTAACTGTTCACAAATTTCTTTAGCTGACAAATCTCCAGTCGGAGTCACTTCAGCTCGATAAATTTGCCGACCAGCCGCATCTTGAACGACTCTAACTTTCAAGCCAGATACTTCGGATAAATTCTCAACAAACGGTTGTAATCTAGCTTTCATTGACTCACCAGATTCAGAACCATCCTGCAAATACTTGGCAATTGCGGCAGTTAAACCGATAATGTTTTCCTTACCGATTTTCATTGCTCGACCTATTCCAGCACCCTGCATGCGAGCCCAACGAATGTATTTTTCTTTACCGATGATTACTCCAGAAGCTGGTCCTTCGATTGCTTTAGCACCACTGTAAATCACGACATCAGCGCCAAGCTTGAGATATTTCAACAAGTCTTCTTCAGCAGCCGCATCCAAAACTAGTGGCAAATTGTGATGGTGGGCCACTTCAATAGCTTCACGAATCGTCAGCATACTCTTTTGAACCGTGTGGTGACTCTTGATATAAAGAATAGCCGCTGTCTGATCAGTTATTTGCATTTCCAAATGTTCAGGTGTACACATATTGGCGTATCCAGCAGGAACCATTTTGGCACCAGCAACACCAAGCATGACATCAACTGGCGCACCATAGTCAACGTCATGTCCCATAGGCAAAATAACTTCTCGTTTAGAAATTCGGTCAGTATATGGATGATAAACGTGATAATGACTGCCTTGTCCAATGATTCCAGCAATCGTTTCGGCGATACCAGCTGAAGCCGAGTTAACTACTAAAGCATCTTCACTATTAACCAAATGGGCTAAATATTTACCCGTTTGAATAAGCAGGTCACCCATTTCAAAAAAGTTTTGGGCACCTTGTTTTTGAGCTTCAACCACTTCATCAGACACCTTAGAAACACCAAGGATAGTCATTTTTCCATCAGCGTTGATGACGTGCTTCAAGTTATATTTTTTATAAATATCCATATTATTCTCCAATCAGATACGCGTTGCCGCCGACAATACTATAGATTGGTTCGACAGTCTTGGTACTTTTACGAGTGTTGCCATCTGAATCAACCAACGTTTTGGAAAAATCTTCAATATTGAAAATCGTTACGTCAGCGTCCATGCCAATAGCCAATTTTCCTTTATTGGTTAAGTGATAATTGGCTGCTGGAACAGTCGTGATCATTGGCAAAATTTCTGGCAGATCAAAACCAAGATACAACATCTTTTCGATACACGTTGCCAGATTATAAACTGGACCATGTTCACGATTACCGTGGTAAATATCGGTACTGAGACTCTGCGGATAAATATGATTCTTGAATGCCGCCTCAGCTGTTTCAAAATTGAAACTTTCCGTTCCGTGACCGACATCAAAAATAATGCCTTTATCGAGACCTTCACGAACGAAATCTTTGATTGAACCATCCGGATTGAGAATGCCATTATCCTTACCATTGAAGCAATGCGTCATAATATCGCCAGATTCCATGACATCCATAATCTCTGATAACTCTGGTGGATTAGTCCCGACATGCACCATTAGTGGCAATCGTTGTGATAATTTCTTTTGAAATTCTTTAGCAACTATTAGTGGCTTAATCCCATTACCAACGACAACCGATTTACTGATACGAGCTTTCAAGCCAATAATAAAGTTCGGATAATCGTTGATAGCCTGTTGTAAATCATCAAATTGAAGTCGATCCATATCGCCTAATTCATCTTGAGCCAAGATTCCCGTTTTAGAAATGTTAATCATCGCATAGACGTTAGTTTTCTTTGCTTGTGCCAGATGATAAAAGTCACCGATATTGTCAGCACCTGTTGAGCCCGCATCAATCACCGTTGTAACGCCGTTACAGCAGCCAACCAAGTCAGGGTCATCATAGTAAAGCGACATTTTTTCATAACAGTGGACATGGTCATCAATCCAACCTGCAGAAACGTACGAATGTCCTTGCAAATTGATAACTTCATCAGCGACGACATCTAATTGCGGTGCCATATCGATAATTTTTCCATCTTCCAATAACAATTCCAAAGGCTGTTCATCGATATCCTTACCGTTTTTTATATAGAGACTATTCACAAGATCATCTCCTAAAACGGAATTTGTCCCATGGTCCGATGTAATCTAATAGGAACAATTCATCTGTTGGAATTTGGGCGACACGATTTTTTCTGATATCGCTGTGGTCCTGTAAAACAACCTGCAATTCATTCTTATACTTGCCGAATTCATCGTTACCAATGACAATATCGCCACGGACAAAGGTATGTGTATCGGAATTAACGGGATTATCGTTAGCTTTATACTTCTTACGAACTTCAGTCGAACGGATAACTAAATCAGTGATATCACCACGTCTGACATGTTGATTATCAAGCAGAACTTCACGCTCCAATTGAGTAATGCCTTCGGATAAAGCCACATTGAAGACTAGTTGATAACGATCCAATTCTCCAAGACGACGTAACTCATCTTCCGAGGCATAAGCATTTCCGATAATTACGCAGTCAATCAAGTTGGTAGCGAAAAGATGTTTAGCTTGAACATCCAATGGCAAATCACGGTGCATTTCCAAAGTTGGCAAGCCATCATTGATATCCCAAGGTCCGATTGTTCCAGCTTGCGAAGTGATAAAGGCAGCTGTTTCGATACCTTGATTCTTAAATCTCTGCGAGGCTCTGATGAAGAAATCTAGTGGTAAACCAGTCCCACGTTGAGGATAGAAGTTGTGGCAACCGTAGATGAAAGGTCGATTAGATGAATAGCTCAAAATATTATCCAGATAAGCCACATCATTACTCATGTTCAACTCGATATTCATTTCTTGAGGATTGAATGATAGTAAGGCTTCTTTTTGACCATCGAATCCTTGATCAAGTCTGATAGCGTCAGCACCTAATTCAGAGAAGAAGTCCAAATCATCATAAGAAATGCCTAATTGATCAAAGATATTGGGAGCAATATCCAAAGTAGTTGAGAATCCCAGACCTTTAGCAAATTTAATCAAATCGGTAAATTTTTGAGCAACTTTTTCTTTACCTTCTGAAACTTCCAACATACTCATAAAAATTCTGGTGAATCCATACTGACTAGCAAGTACGAGGTAACGCTTATCTTCGTTCACATCGCTGTGGTCTGGATATAGCGAGATACCTAAAGTTCTCTTGGTCATATTTTTTTACCCCTCTCCATTTTCTGGAATTCTTTCAAGTAGTAATTCGAAATCACAACGGAAAAATAAATTGTACTGAGTATTACTAGAACCACGGCATATTTTACGTAGAAGCTAATCACCGCTAAAGTTAAAATTACGGACAATGAAATGAAAATTAACTTTCCAGCGTGAAATTTTTTTAAAAATCTAGGCATAATATCTTTTTGAACCAGAATTTCACAGGCAATAAAATAGATTGCTAAAAATAGTAAAGCCATTATTCTCACCTATTCCTTTTCTAGTTGTTGTTTTTCAAAAATCTTGAAGAATGGGTAGTAAATTGCCAAGTCGATCAAGAAGTTAACAAATACCAAAATCATGGCTGGAATACTCCAGTTTGTACTACTGAATGCACCCAATGGACTGGGAACGGTAAATGGTAAACGGGCCATCATCATTGGCACAACGCCCCAGATAGTCATGAAATACGAGAGTGTTCCGGTAACTAAAGGTGCCACGATGAATGGAATACCTAAGATTGGATTCATAACAATTGGTGCACCGAAGATAACTGGTTCATTGATGTTGAAAAGTCCTGGCAGAATCGCAAGTTTTCCCAAATCCTTGAGATATGCTGACTTAGAGAACATGAACAAAACAACTAAGGCCAAAGTACCACCGGCTCCACCAATCCAAAGGAACCATTGTAAGAATTGTTCAGTGAAGATTGTTGAAAGGTGATTAGCACTAGTTCCACCAGCAAATTCACTCATATTTTGGGCGATTGACATTTCCCAGAAAGGTCTTGTAATTGGCGCCATGATAGCTGCACCGTGAATACCCAACGTCCAAAAGCCGGTAATCAAGAGAATTGTTAGTAAGCCACCGAAGAGACTGTTACCAACTAAGACACCCTTTAATGGCATCAAGATCAAACTCAAGAATGATGAAATATTGAAGTTTAAAATGTAACGAATGAACCAGAAGAAAATCAGGATAAATGCAGCTGGAATCAAGGCGACAAAGGAATTAGAAACCTCTGGTGGTACACCTTGCGGCATTTTGATGGTGATATTCCGTTCTTTGAAGAAACGATAAATTTCAACCGACAAAAGTCCGGTCACAATTGAAGCGAACAACGATGAAGCACTCAAATTAGAAATATCGATGTAACGTCCCGCCGAAATCACACCTTTAACATCTTCGGTGATGTGAATTGGTGCGGCTGTTGAAACTAAGAAAGCTAAAACGGCCAAAACTCCGTTGCTCAATTTATCTAATTTGTAACTGTCAGCCAATGACGATGCGATACCGAATGTGGCATACAAAGCTAAAATACCGACAGTATAACGAAACGGTATATCTAAAATTTCCTTATAAGGAGCTATTGCATCAGCCCACGCTTGAATTGGGGGATTATTGATCAAAGTAAAGAATGAACCAACAATGGTCAGTGGTAGTGTTGAAATAACCCCCTTTCTGATTGCCATCATGTGTCGTTGTGTCCCAACTCGATTGGCAACTGGCAAGATCTTGGCGTTCAAAAAATTAACAAAATTATCCATATGTACCCTCCTCTTTTTTCGCAATCATCATAACATTATAATGTTATGATGTAAACGCTTAAATAAATTCCTGAATGAGGCCGTTTCCAGAGCGGAGAGTATTCAACTGCTGCGCGGAACGGCTCGAGCCAAAGAGCGGTCTCGAGCCTCGGTTGAACCCTTGCAAAAACCGCAAGTCTCCAACACGCCCGGTGGTGTAATGGCTAAAGCCATAACGCCACTTTCGCTGCTGATGAATACTCTCCACTCTTCCAACTAGTTTTATTTTAATAATATAAATAATCCAATTAAGAATTCTGTTTATTTGAACAAAAAACACTAAATTTCATATTCAATTTTGTATGGCATTTTATTGCTGTCATAAATGGATTCAGTATATTCAATCAAATTTCCTTTATTATCAAAACCTCGTCTGATTCGTTTCAATGCTAAAGTATCATCTTTGTTTAACAATTTTTGATCCGCAGTACTGATGTTAACTGCGCTGAACTCATCTTTGAAACTATTGATTTCTTGCCCACTATCCTTAAGAAACTTGTACAATGATTGGTTTTTCAAATTTCTTTTTTCAGTTGGAATTTCAACGTTAGGTAAATAATGGCTCACAATAATAAAAGGTTTATTATCCAATGAATATAAACGTTTGATATAAACAATATTCTGGTCGCCAAATTCAGTTGCTATTGGGGTCTCTTCGGCAGACACATTAGCAACTTCTAAAACTTGTTTCGTTAACTGATCATTTTCTCTGACGATTGTTGAATATGACTTGGCTTTTGATAATTTATTGAACAAGTGATTGCTGACAACTCGTGTTCCAATTCCACTCTTCTTCATCAAATAACCTTCAGCAACTAACTGTTCAACGGCTTTACGAACGGTAATTTTACTGACGGAATACTTCTTCTCAAGGTCATTTTCAGTGGGAATCAAGCTATCTAATTCATAAACGCCGGACAAGATATTTTTCTTGATATCATCGGCCACTTTTTGATACAAAATTTCTGCAACCATGAGCGAATTCTCCAAATAATGTATTTTGCTGTCTTCGGGGCGTGGAGAAATATTTCTCCCCACTCCTCCGACTAATTCAATTTCCAATTGATTATAAAGATACTTAATGGTTATTCTCTGACAATAACCTAACGCATGGTGCTAGTTGATAACCTATTACAAATATTTCATAGTCTAAAATTGTTTAAATGCTTTCACATTCAACTAATAACAATTAACTAGCACCACGCGTAATAACCTAATATAATTTATATCTATTATAGCAATACTTATACTAACAGAATTTGTTATTTATGTAAGCGGATAACATAAAGCTAAATAAAAAGGCTTGAATTTTATTGTGAATTCAAACCTTCCGTAAGTTATTTAACTCGATTATTTTTTAAACTACTGGTCTAAAAAGAATTCGTCTTACCAATGGCATGATAACAACATCACGGACAAAATATGCCATCGTCAATGTTCCAAAATATCCCAGGATAAACTGCACTACTGTCATATGTGAAAGTGTTCCGCTGATCCAAAGAGCTCTCGTACTCATCGTAAAACTCATCATAATCAACATTGTCCAGCCACGAATCGCCCCTGCTTTTAGACCAATAACTTTTTCATCAGTTATATTCTTCGTGAGTAATTTAACCAACAAATTGCTTATATTGCTGACAATCAAAAAGTTAAATACAAAGGCAAACGCTATCGTTGGCAAAACTGATATCAAAAATACGCGCCACATCGAGCTATTGATTCCTTGATTCGTAGCCAATTTTAACCAGCTCATACTGCCACCCATGCCGATACACATAAATAATATAAATAATACTTGTCGTTTAAAAGCCATTTTGTCCTCCATTAGTTGATAAAGCAACTATTGTAGAATATAGTCTCATTTAGTTTATTTGTCAACTATATTTTATGCTATACTGAAACAAAAAGGAGGTCGTTGTCTTGGATATTATAAAACTGGGAAAGTTCATTGGAGCCTTGCATCGACGCTTTCAGACCGCTATGAGTCACGAACTTACTCTTCCTGAAATCAATGCCAGTAACGCTAATTTTCTACTCTTAATCAGTGATAATAATAGAATTACCGCAAAACAAATAACAACTGAACTCGCCATTAACAAAGGGCTAGTTAGTCGAGAAATGACACACCTTGAAAAAGCTGGATATATCACGAGAATATCTGATGACAGCGACCATCGGACAACTTGGATCACCATCACACCCAAAGGAACGGACGCTTGTAAAACGCTTCGCCAAATTAAAGAGGAACTGTGGAATCAAATACTTGAGGAAACCCACACTACCGATACTGATTTAAAGACCGTTTTTAATCAATTGGAAAGTTGGAGTGAAGCTGCAAAAAATTTTAATTAAAAAATCGAAGTAACCTTAATTAGGCTATCTTCGATTTTTTTATTGATTATTTAGATTTTCTTTTACGTAGCACCGCATTCATTTTTTTAGTATTGATGACATCTGCCAAATACAACATCACCCAAACGCCGATATATGTTATACCAACGCTAGTTAAAAATGAGACCACATGTCCTGCAACAACTTGATTCCACCAACCGGCAAAATACATCATCATACCAACAATCACTATCGTAATTAACAAATGTATTAATAATCTAATTGGAAAATTGAACCACTCGGCTTCAAAAATCATTGAGACAATTCCAATCAAGCCACTGAAAAAGAACAGTGATAGCACACCTTTTGGGGAAACCATCATCTCGCCACCAAGTAAGATTATCAATAAGAAACTGAATGATCCTAATAAAACTCCAATCGCAAAATACTTCACAACTTTTAATATATTAGCCATATTCAACACCTCACATCCCCAATTGTTTTTTCAAGTCAGATAGATATTTTCGACTGACACTAAACTTCAAATCATCGGTTAAAAAAGCTGTCATATTGCCTGAGAAAGCCGCTTCTAAGGAATCCAAATGGTTCAAATTAATCACCGTATTCTTAGATATTTGAACAAAATTTCCATCATTGATTCGTTCAGTCATTTTCTTCAATTGACCGCGTAAACGATAATTTTTTTCAGGCGTATAAACAGTTAGTTCATTCTCAAACACTTCCACAGCAATGATTTGCTCGATTTGAACCATAACTACTCGATCATCGACTGACAAAGGAATGGCGGAAAACTTAGCGTTCAATTCTTCCAACTTGCGCATTAATTCTTGAACTTCATTCGAGAAATTAGCTGCTTTAACCGTTATATCTATTTCATTTTTGGGAATTTTATCATCTTGGTTGAAGTTTATTTTCATATTCGGTTCCCCTTAAAATCAAGCTTTGCTAATGACCACACGTTGACTAAATTTGGAAATAAGCACCGTTATCAAGCTAATCACTACCGCAAAGCCGATAATTACCCAGATATTTTGTTGAATCGTCAGAATCTGACTGCCCCATTTAACATTGATACCCATCTTTTCATCAAATTCATTTGCAATTGAAACAGGCAAATTTCTAAACGAATTTTTCAACTGAGTATTCAGCAAAATATTCCGGTATATAGCTGTATTATACAGTGCTGGCGTGTATTTCATAAATTCTTGAACTCCAGTTGGCAAAATTCCAATCGGAATATAAACACCTGCCAGAAAACCGGATGCTGTTCCGACAATCGTCCCAATTTTACCCAAAGTATCAATTTTTTTAACAAACGATAATAAAAGTAAATTAAAAGTCGTCCAAATAAAACTGCTCAAGACAGCGGTACCTAGAATTTGTGAAAAAACCGTCATATTCAGTGGACTCTTATCAGCGATCATAAAGTAGCCGCCCATCATGAAATACATTACCAGCTGCATAACGGTACCGACAATCATTGCTGTCAGTAAATACGAACACTGAATTCCCAAGTAACTAACATCGGTCAAACTCAGATCAGACAAAATATTTTTCTCACGGTCTTGAACCATTAAACTCAGGCTACTCAAAGTGGTCGTTATCGCCGTAATGGTCATCGTGCCACCAATCAGCCATGGATCCAGTAACAACTTCGTATCTGGTACGTCACTCCAGCTATTAACCATATTTTGGCTCAAGAATATTAAGTACAGAACAAAGGAAATCAACGCTCCCATCAAAGAAAAGAAGACCCCACTTTTATTGGAGAAATAAATTTTTAAGTTACGATACATTAATCCTTTCATATTAACGAATCTCCTTTCCTGTTAAATTCATAAAGACATCATCCATTGTGCCAGGACGATACTCGAAATTGGCTAACAACTTAGCGTTTTCCGTCAAAATCTTAATAGCCTCATCTTTGTTATCAAGAGTTTCTGTTTTGGACTCGCCATTTAAATAATCCAGTTGTAAAACATTTTGAGTATATTTTTTCTGTAAACCAGCCACAGTATCTTCAGCGATGACCTGGCCTTGATCCATGATATAAATGTAATCGGCATTTTCCGATTCTTCCAAATAATGCGTTGTAAAGACGATGGTCAGACCGGTTTCTTTTCGTAATTGCTCCAGTACTTCCCAAATTTTAGTTCTTGTCTGTATATCCAAACCAGTTGATGGTTCATCTAGAAATAACAATTTAGGACTGCTGACCAAAGCACGGGCAATATCTACTCGGCGTCTTTGTCCACCAGAAAGACTGCAGTAAGGCTGTTTCCAAATACTTTCTAATTCAAATTTTTTAATCAAACTATTTAGTTGCACTGGTTTAGCATACATATTAGCTCGCGTCATAATGTTATCTTTGACAGTCAAATCATCATCTAAAACGCTGCCTTGAAAAACAACGCCAATTTCAGTTTTATAATCTTTAATATTAGTGGATTTCTCGCCAAAGATTATTTGTCCATTTGTCGGCTGGCTAACACCAATCATCATGTTGAGAGTAGTCGATTTACCAGCACCATTGGGTCCTAGTAAGGCAACTAGCTCGCCTTGATTGATTGTTAAGGAGATATTATTTACAGCTAATTTATTGGGAAATTTTTTAGTTAAGTTTATTGCTTGAAGTAGTTTCATCATAATCACTTCTTTCATGTTTATGATTATTATTTTATGCAAAAAGGTTCATTTGTATTCGACTTTGCAATAAGTGGTCGATATTTGAGGATTAGTGGTTATTCTAGGGTACTGTATGATGTTGTCTCCGGAGATGAGACACAAAAAAGGATTCAATCTGTAAATGAGATTGAATCCTTTTTAACGTTTCTTCGTTTTCTTAGCAAAATATTCATCAACTAAAAGATGTGATTCTTTCAGTCTTTGAACATTTTTATCGTAATCTCGTTGTAGGTAGAGATAATATATCAAATCAACAGCATACAGCTGACTGATAAGAGATGTTGTCGCAGCTGATCTAACCTTATCCTTCGGCACACTATCACTTGTCAAAATATGAATATCCGACACTTTAGCCAAACTACTATTTGTATTCGACGTCAAACTGATAACCGGAATACCTTTTTTCTTAGCTAATTTAGCCAATGTCAAAGTCTCCACAGTTTCACCTGAATCAGAAATCAAGAAGATAACTTGACTATTGTGTTGGGTCAAAAAATTCGACGCCAACTCGTGAGTATCTTGTGTATTGATCACATTTAAACCAATTCGAGAAAACTTCTGTGTAAAGTCTTCGGCAACTAAATTAGAAGCACCAAGTCCGTAAACTTGAATGACATTAACACTGACAAGCAAATCGACAGTTTTTTTCAAAATATCTTTATCCAGACCCTGACTAGTTGTTTCCAACGTATGTTGAATCCGGATAACTAGCTTTTCTTTCAACTCATCAATGCCGTCATCTGGCGAAATTTCGTCGTACAAGCCATTAGTTACATCGTCCATGGAACAGCGTGCTAATTCCACTTTTAAACCTTTAAAACCATCCACGCCTAAATTTTGGGCAAATCTAACTATTGTGGCCTGACTGACACCACTTTGCTTCGACAATTCAGCCACACTCATTCCAGGAATCAATTGGACATTTTTTAAAATGTACTCACCCAGAACTTTTTCGGCTTTACTAGCGTTCTCCATTTTCGAACGAATTGTTAATAAAATTGTATTGACCATGTGCTACCTCACTTGATTGCTTGACGTACAAAACCACCTGACTCTGTTAATTTTTGCTCGGCTGCAGCTTGATCCATCTTGTTTGAAATCATCACGATGGCATCTTTAACTGAGTAGTTAGCTTCTTCTAAAGTAGCTTGAGCAATATCAGCTTTCACACCGGTAACTTCCACAATAATGTTAATTGAACGTTGAACTAGCTTCTTATTAGTTGGTTTAACATCGACCATCAAATTGCCATAAGTCTTACCGACACCGACCATTGCGGCTGTGGACAACATGTTGAGTACCATCTTTTGAGCGGTTCCTGACTTTAATCTAGTTGAACCTGACAAAACTTCGGGACCAACGACAACTTCAATTTTTGTCTCCGCATGTTGACTGATGATTGAATCTTGATTGCACGATAATGCAATTGTATCAGCTCCAACTGATTTGGCATAGTCCAAAGCGCCAACCACGTAAGGAGTTCGACCACTAGCAGCAATTCCGACCACAACATCATTTTCAGTTAAATTGTGGTCTTTCAAATCACTAGCACCGAGTTCAACATCATCTTCAGCACCTTCAACTGCCAAAGTCATGGCTTTGCCACCACCAGCAATTAAACCTTGAACCATTTCGGGCTCAGTTCCAAAAGTTGGCACACATTCAGCAGCATCCAAAACTCCAAGTCGACCACTAGTTCCAGCACCGACATAGAATAAACGACCACCCTTTTTAAAGGACTGCGAAATCTTTTCTGCGGCTGTAGCTATTTGTGGCAACTCCGGTTTGATGGCAGCTGGCACCTTTTGATCTTCTTGATTCATGACTGAGACGATTTCTAACGGACTCATCTCATCCAAGTCAGTCGTTTGAGGATTACGACCTTCGGTTGATAATTTTTTTATGTCCATAACATTCATATCCTAACTTTCAATATCAATCAGCTGAATTGCTTGATTAGCAACGCAATATTTCATCAAACCAATATCCGCGTCAACAATTTGTCCAATGACATTGACAGTATTATCGGCCGGCAATTGATATTTAACTAATTGTAATTCTCCTTGATAGCGACCTGCTAACACGTTATCAAGCGTAATTGAGCCACGACGTCTGAGACCACTATTGAGCGGCTTAATCTCAGTTTTATTGAGCAAACGCCCCTCTTTCAATCTGACAACATCTCGTGAAACGTCAGCCCGTTGATGAAAAATACTCTGAATATAATCTGGAGCCTGATTCAAATGAACTCGAATCTGCAAAGTATCTTCAACGAAATAATTCCTAAATTGTTCAAAGGTAGTCGCCGTAATTGCAGGATCACCAACATAAATCCGGTCGACGCCTAATTCATTCATATTTAAAGCTGCTACAAGTGGATTCTCATAGCGATTTTCTTCTAGAGTTGGCAAACCTTTGTACACTGGTGCACGCAAGTTTTCATCGCCAGCAATGAATGCCATCACTTTGAAACCATTCTGTTTCAGCCATTGATTCTTTTCATTAAACCAATTGACATCTAATCCAGTGTTTTCACGTGGGTAGTAATTATGCCAGGCTTCTAAATTATCGAAATTAGCTTGATCTGACTTGAGTTCATCGATTTCTGACTGGACGATGGTACTAGCATTCAAAGCGATTTTCATTTCCTGAGAGAGTTGTGCCATTTCCTGAATTGAAATACCGTCGTCGATTCGTAACATTGCTACGTGCAAATCTTGGAAAGTCTTAATATCGCGTGGTAAGTCTAAATTGAGACGCTTCAATGCACTGGATGAAATATCCAATGTCAATTCCAATTTATTCTCAGCACACAATTGACCTAAAGATTTTAAATTTGCCAGCAAAACTTCAGGATCATCTTCAGGTAAATTAATGGAGGTGAAGACTCCTTTAAAGCCAGCCTTAACAAACTTATCAAACATTACTAAATCAGCTTTTTTCAATGAACTGTGCAAGTAAGCCGAAAATCCTAACATAATTAAACTCCTTTATTCTGGATAAATTTCGTCAATTCTGTTCTCATCGACACCGAAGAACCATGTAACGATAAAGCCACCCACATAGGCAACTAGTAGTGCCAATAAGTATGTAAATTGTTGACCTGGTTGCATAATCAAGAGTCCGAACAATCCGGAAACACCTTGAGAAACAGCACCCAAGTGGAATAGTGAAGCAACGACACCACCGAAACCAGCACCGATACTGGCAGTAATAAAGGCTCTACCAAGTGGCAAGGTAACGGCATACATCAATGGTTCACCAACACCCAAGATAGCAACAGGAATTGAACTCATAACCATTTTCTTAAAACGTTTGTTCTTTGATTTGAAGTAAAGTGCAAATCCAGCACCAACTTGACCACCACCGGCCATCATTAAGATTGGTAACAAGTAGTTAATACCATGTGTAGGACCAGCAGGATCGTTTAGCAAAACGTGAATAGGAGTTAAAGCTTGGTGCAATCCAACAGATACTAAAGCCAAGAATGTTGATGATAGAATAAATCCACCAAAGACACTCAACTTTGTATAAACGAAATCCATTACGACATAGATAGCAGTTGTTAACCAAGCACCAGCAGGTTGTAGGAAGACAACAGCAATCAATGAACCAACGATAACGGTCAATAATGGGGTGAAGAATGTATCTAGAACACTAGGCATAATCTTGCGGAAATTTCTTTCCAAGAAGGCAAAGAAGATACCCATTAGTAAAGCAGTAATCAAACCACCGACACCAACAGTAAATGGTGCGTGTGTAAATGGCATTGAGATAGCTTGTGAACTCAATGGTGAACCTGTAACAGTAACACCTAAGCAAAGCGTTCCACCAATACCACCAAGAATGGCACTACCTTTAAACTCACGAGCCGCATTCATACCAACAAAGATAGGTAGGAATGTGAACAAGCCCCAGCCTAAAGTCTTAATAGTCATGTACCACCAGTCAGTTACAAAAGCTTGACCAGTTTGATAATCAATAACGTTAGCTAGACCATTGATCAATCCAGCAGCGATAATACCAGGAAGCAATGGGATAAAGACGTTGGCAATGTGTTGTAGACCACGTTGCAATGGTTTATCATGTTTAGCTTTATTAACTTTCTTATTTTCTTTAGCAATTTCTTTGATATCTTCGCCACGATTACTATCTTCAGCTACGTCGCTATCATCAGAATCACTGCCAAGAGGAACCCCTGTTAAATCAGCGAATGGTTCTGCAATTTTGTTAACTTTTCCGGGACCTAAGACAACTTGTAATGTATCAGCTTGAACAACAGCCAACACGCCGTCAACCCTCTTTAGGGCATCAACATTAACTTTATCATTGTCTTTAATGCCTAGTCTTAATCTAGTCATACATGCAACATTAGCAGTAACGTTTTCTTTGCCACCAACATTTTTTAATATTTCGTTAGCAATATCTTTATTGTTCATGTTTGTTTCCTCCCCCTATTTAAAATTCATTCATCAACCAGTTATATGCTTTTGGAGTAGCCTTAGTCCAGTATGCCCAGTTATGGTTGTCGCCAGTATCTTTGACATATTTGATTGAGACTTTATTTGTGTCCTTCTTAACGTCTTTCACGAAATGATTGACATCTTTGATAGGAACGGTTGTATCTCCAGAAGTTGTTTCGATATAGAACTTAACTGGTTTAGTCTTGTTGTTGATATATTGTGTAGGGAATAAACTGTTATAAACCTTGTCTGACCAGTGAGTCTTGCCATTAGTAAAGGCGTGCATGTTTTGTCTGATCAAATTATCCTTAGGCAACTTGTACCAAACAGAAGGTGAAACCATGATAGCTTTTGAGAAGTAGTTTGAATACTTCAATGACAATCTAGCAGCTGCGTAGCCACCCATTGAGACACCACCGACAGCGTGATCACTTCTTGATTTAGAAACTTTGTATGTTGAATTGATCTTTGGAACCAAATCCTTCATCAAAGCACTTTCAACTTGAAGTCCGCCCTTTTGGTTAACGTAAAAACTATTGAAACCATCGACAAAGACGACAATTGCTTTACTGTTATTACGTTTCATCGCACCATCAAGCATTTGTTGAGAGTTAAATCTCTCGAGTAAATTTCTATGATTTCCGTATAATCCATGCATCATGTAAAGCACTGGATATCTCTTATTGGCACTAGGATTATATCCAGCAGGTAAATAAACATCGTAATTCCAATCCAAATGCATTTTTTTAGAATACATTGTGGTGGTCGTTACTGTACTGATAGGTGAAACCTTAGCTGCAGCAGCTTGCACATTTGTAGCCGTAAACGTAGCTATTCCCAACATCCCTACGATGCCGGATAAAATAACTAAAAATCTTTTAACATATGATTTCATATTTCTTACCCCCGAATTTCTTGTAATCGTTTACATTTATGATGATACAACTTTTGAACAAAATTTCAATAATACACGGTGAAAAATAATATTTATAAAATAATATTTCATATTTGGAATATTATTTTATGCTTTTTACATAAAATCTGTTGTTTTCTTACATCTATATAGACCATTGCCGCTTCCGATTGGCAGTGATTTTTCGCCTGCTATGGGGACCGGTGCGAGCCAAGGTCTCGCACCTCGCTTTTAAGCCGAAAACCACGTCTCAAAAGTCGCCCCGTGGTGTAATGGCTAAAGCCATAACGCCACACCCATAGCTGGTGAAAATCACTACCAATCTCCAGCTAAAGTATGTTTTATCTGAAAATAAAATTTAAAAATAACTCGGATTATCAACGTAATTTATCTCGGATTCTTAATAATTATTCTATTAAATTAGAAATGCCTCGAGTAAAAACAAGTCCAATAGTAAATAGTTACTATGTATGTAATAATCAGAAATTTTGATTAGATCATTACCTCCATTAAAAAAATAATCTAGTTGGAAGAGCTGAGAGTATTCATCAGCCGCGAAAGTGGCGTTATTGCTTTAGCAATTACACCACCGGACGAGTTGGAGACTTTCCGGCTTTTGGAAAGGCTTCAACCGAGGTTCGAGACCGCACGTTGGCTCGAGCCGTGCCGCGCAGCAGATGAATACTCTCAGCTCTGGAAACGGCATCCTTCAATACAAAAAAAATCGATGAATTGCATTCCGTAGAAGTACAATCTCATCGAATTTTTTTATTGAACTACTTTAAAGACTGAATCGGTAATTTGAAACTTGTCGCGAAGATTATCCGTTAAGCGTACAGTCATATCTTTATAAACAAAGATCAATCCGATTGAATCATCATTTAATAGTTTTACAGTTCCTTCATAATCGTTATAAAATCCTAAACTGGACCAAATTTCCCCGTCGATCGATTTAGGACTAACAACAGTAACTCCCAATAAATCGGTTTCTACTGGGTACCCCGTCTTCGGATCCATAATGTGGTGGTAGCTGTGCCCATCTTTATTCAAAAATCTTTCATAAATTCCAGAGGTAACTATTGAATAATCTGGTATCTCTAAAATTCCAATTGGTTCATTTCTCATATCAAAGGGAGACTGAACACCGACTTTCCAAAGACCATCATCATGAATACTGTGACCTACCAGCAGAACATTTCCGCCCAAATTTATAATTCCTTGATCAACTCCCAGTTCATGCCACAATCTCTTAATGGCATCTGCAATATAGCCTTTTGCTATACCACCCAAATCTAATTCCATTCCCTCATCTAATAGAAAGACTGATCTCTCTTTATCATTCAGCATAATACGTCTGGGATTCGTCAATCTTAAGGTGTGAGTAATTTCTTGGTCGCTAGGAATCTCAGCATCGGAGAATCCTATATGCCACAATTTTACTAATGGCCCAATAGCTGCGTTAAAACCATGATTTTCTTGGCTAACTTGTACGGCCCTTTTAACTATGTCATAACTTATTTCAGATACTGAAACAGCACCTTTACCTGAGGCATGATTTATCGACATAATTTCTGATTCTGTGCGATTAACTGTTAAAAGATCCTCACAACATTGAACTAAATCATTGGCCTTATCAAGAGCTGGTACTTGCTCTTCCTGAAACACTGTTAACTTAATTTCTGTACCTAATGCATGATAGGTATTAGTAAAATTTGTCATAATAAAACTCCCAATGACTAAGATTTTCTACTTGAAATGGCCTTGGCTATTCTTTAACAGTAGAAGCGTTCTTCAAGTAATCCAATGAAGCTTCGCTGATCAATTCATCAGTTGCTTTGGTATAAGCTTGAATTTCGTCATCTGACCAGTCATAGTAGTCAGCCATTTCACTAATAACACCGGCTTCAATATTCTTAATTTCATCGTGGTTGAATAATAGGTTATTTGTACGACGGAATAGATAATCTTCTGGAGTCATAGCCATTTCATTTTCCATTGAATAGTGCAAGCTCAAAGTTTCAGCTAAGTTCAAACCTGGAGCTAATTTAACATTCTTGGCATCAGCAAGGATTTGTTCCATGTTTGAACCAAAGATGTTAGCCATCTTTTCAGCACCAACAGGATCAACTCCTGCAGCAACTGCTTCTTTGGCATAGTTCTTAAGTGCATCTTCAGCGTGATCTGAGTCAAAGTCCCCACCAGAAACTTTGATATTTGCTGAATCCACTGGTTTGTAGTCGCGTGCATATTGTGTATTCATAATTTCGATGATCATCTTCATAGCACCGTCAGCCATCTTACGATAGTCAGTTAATTTACCACCAGCTAAAGTAATTAAGCCGTCGTCAGCGCGTTTCAATGAACTACCTCTAGATACTTGTGAGGCTGTTAGTTTGTGGCTACCAGAATCACTGGCACCTGAAACTACATCTGGTTTTTCTTCTGCTTTTTCATTTACCGGAGCAGGTTCTTCGGCAACAAGAGGTCTTACACCAGCCCAACTTGATTCAACATCGTCAAGTGTAATATGAGCTTCTGGGTACTTCTTGTTGATGATTCTTAACAAGTAGTCAACATCGCTTTGTTCAACCCTAGGATGTGTTAAATCACCCTTAAAGTCAGTATCAGTTGTACCGAAGTATGTCTTACCATCTCTTGGAATTGTAAAGATCATACGACCATCATTTGTACCTGAACCGAAGTATGTTGGCTTTGGAACGTTCAATCTTGATTGATCAACAACTAAGTGAACACCCTTGGTAGGACGCATTTGTGTCTTAGCTTGATCATGTTTTTCGTCCAAGTCTTTAACAAAGTCTGACCATGGACCTGAAGCATTAAGAACAATTTTGGCTTTGATATCAAATTCTTCGCCAGTAATCATATCTTTGACAGTCATCCCACATGCATTGCCAAATTGGTTGTGAAGAACTTTGACAGCCTTCAAACGACTTACCATCAAGCCGCCTAAATCATGAGCCTTCTTAATGTTCTCGATAACTAAACGTGAGTCATTGTTCAAATAATCGAGATAAATCCCACCACCAGCTAAGTTTTCTGGATTCAATTGTGGTTCTAGCTCCAAAACTTGTTCTTTGTTCAAAGTATAGTTAGCGTATTGTTTCAAGTGTTCTGATTTGTTAATGCCGGCCAAGTGATCATATAGATCCATGGCAACTTTAACTGAGAACATTGAGAACGTTGTATCTGGTTCGTCATAAATTGGTAGCAACATTGGATCTGGTCTTGTTACGTGCGGTGCGACATGTTGAATAATTGCACGTTCTTGAACCGTCTCAGAGACAACCTCAACATCAAAGTTCTTAAGGTATCTAATACCACCGTGAACTAGTCGTGTCGATCTCGATGAAGTCCCAGCTCCAAAGTCTTGCATATCGATCAAGGCTGTTCTCATACCAGCAGCGCTAGCTTGTAGAGCAACACCTGCTCCGGTAATACCACCACCAACGATTAATAAATCAAGTCTTCTAGTTTTTAATTTTTTTATTTCTTCTGCTCTACTCTTAATTGAAAATGTCATAAGTTCGTCCCTCGTTACTACGCAATAGATAACCAATTTGATTATCTTGACTGCATTCTAATTTTTGAAACTTTGTGCTGACTTAATAGCACTTTGCCAGCCTGTGTATAGGTGTTCACGTTCGTCAGCACCCATAGCTGGTTTGAAAATTTTACCTGGAGAATGAATTGTCTTTAATTCATCGATATTCTTCCAATAACCAACACTCAATCCGGCTAAGAAGGCTGCACCAAGAGCGGTTGTTTCAAGATTGGCTGAACGATCGATTTCAGTATTTAGAATATCTGCTTGGAATTGCATCAAATAATCATTATTTGCTGCCCCACCATCAACTTTCAATTTAGCAATATCAATACCCGAATCAATCTTCATCGTATCAATGACATCACGACTTTGATAAGCCAAGGATTGTAGAGTTGCTTTAATGAAGTCTTCACGTGTTGTACCACGAGTTAATCCAAAGACAGCACCTCTGACGTTTGAGTCCCAATATGGAGCGCCTAAACCGGTAAAGGCTGGTACTACATAAACTTCATTGTCATTATCTGATTTTTCAGCAGCGGCTTGTGATTCTGAAGCATGTTCGAATAAACGCATTCCGTCTCGCAACCATTGAATGGCTGATCCAGCTACATAAATACTTCCTTCAAGCGCATAGTTCATCTTGCCATCGACACAGTAACCAATTGTTGTTAGTAAGTTGTTAGCTGATAATTTTGGAGTATCACCGGTATTCATAACAACAAAGGCACCTGTACCGTAAGTATTTTTAACCATACCTGGTTCGAAAGCTAATTGTCCAAATAATGAAGCTTGTTGATCTCCGGCCATACCTGAGATTGGAACTTCACTACCATAAAAGTGATAGTTTGCTGTGTGTCCATAAATTTCTGAATTTGATTTGACTTCTGGGAGCATAACCTTCGGAATGTTTAACATCTTCAAAATGTCTTCGTCCCAGTCCAAATCGTGAATATTAAATAACATCGTACGACTAGCATTTGAGTAATCCGTTACATGTTGTTTCCCACCAGTGAGTTTCCAAACTAACCATGTATCGATAGTTCCGAATAATAACTCACCTTTTTCAGCTCTCTCCTGAGCTCCGGGAACTTGATCCAAAATCCAACGAATCTTTGTTGCTGAGAAGTAAGCATCAATAATCAAGCCTGTCTTCTCATGAATTTGATCCTTGTAACCTTTGCCAATCAACTGATCAGCAATTTTAGAACTTTGACGTGATTGCCAAACAACAGCGTTATAAATTGGTAAGCCCGTCTCTTTATCCCAAATAATTGATGTTTCACGTTGATTAGTAATACCGATACCGCTTATTTGACTAGGTTTAATACCTGATTCAATAAAAGCATCAGCGATAGTTGATAAAACACAATTCCAAATCTCATTGGCATCATGTTCTACCCAACCTGGTTCAGGAAAATACTGTGTAAATTCCTTTTGAGAATCAATCATCTTTTTCCCATCATGATCAAAGATAACTGCTCTAGTACTTGTCGTACCCTCATCAATTGATAAAATATATTTTTTTTCTGTCATTTTAACCTCTCCATATCTGGATTTACGAAAGAGGTGTGACTAGCTTAGTAGTCCCACGATTGCCACCATCCCTTGGCGACAAATACTAAGTTAACTTTTATTAACTCCTAACATAAATCTTTGTTGGTATCCCTATACCAATTCAATTTTTTTGTTAAGAACTTCTTGTGCTTCATCCATTAACTTCTTAACGATTTCTCCAGCTGGTAATGATTCTTTGATTAGACCTGAAACTTGACCACTAAATACTAGTCCATCATCAACATCATCTTTTTGAACGGCATTTCTTAATCCTTCGTTCATAACTGAGTTGAATTCGTCACGTGATACTTGATCTAATTCAAGTTCTGTCAACTTGTTAGCAATGTTGTTCTTGATGATACGTGAAGCATCTTTGATTGTTGCACCAGCAACGATTGTTGAAGTATCAGTAGCATCGATAACTAACTTTCTCCAGTTATCTCCAACAGGACTTTCCTTAGCGATTGAGAAGATTGTTCCACATTGTACGGCTTGTGCACCGGCAACAAAGGCATTTACAACACCACGTCCGTCACCAACACCACCAGCAGCGATTAGAGGAATTGAAACAGCATCAGCAATTTGTGGCCATAGAGTTTGTGATGTTAGAACACCAATGTGTCCTCCACCTTCCATACCTTCGGCAATAACGGCATCGGCACCCATTTCTTCCATCTTCTTAGCAATCTTAACGTTAGGAATAACAGGACAAACTTTGATTCCAGCAGCCTTCAAATCTTTCATGTAAGGTTTAGGTGTACCGGCACCAGTTGTAACAACTTTAACGCCTTCATCGATAACAACTTTAACAACTTCTGGTGTGTTAGGATCCATCAACATCAAGTTAACAGCAAATGTGTTCTTTGTTAGTTTCTTAGCTTTTTGAATTTCTTCTCTTACTTGGTCAGCTGTCTTACCACCAGCAGCGATAATTCCAAGTCCACCACCATTTGATACGGCGGCTGCTAATTCAGCAGTAGCAACTTCTTGCATAGCTCCTTGAACAACTGGGTACTTGATTCCTAAAAGTTCACATACTTTATTCATAATTAAATCCTCCAATAGAAAGTTAAGTGTGAAAAACAAATCCATAAATGTAAGTCATAGGTTAAAAATCAATTTTCATTTACCTAGGCTAAATATTGAAAATCGATCTTGATTTGCAATAAATTTATTTTTGCAATCGTTTACTTATGAAAAACATTTCTTTATCTCTCGAGCGCTCCTACAATTTATATTACAATCGTTCTCAATAATTGCAAATTGCGTTCAATTTTTTACTAATTATTAAATAATCAGAAATGCTGTTTTGTCGGCATTTTGCGAAAATGACTTCTGTAAGCGTTTTCTACTTTTGGGGCTATTTTCGATCTAAAAAAGTCCCCTAATCGCTGTTATATCAACGATATATTGCTATATAACCTATATTTATGGTTATTATGATAAACAGTAAAGACTTTTTTCGCCATTTACTTGTTGATTATTGTTTTAGCTAGTTTAACGCAGTTTTTAGAAAAATAATTAGAGATTATCGACCATATTTTCATAACCAAAGGTTATTGGCCTTATATAGCCTACTTATTGGCTCAAAATAGTGCTAATTTAAACGGTTTCACTATTTAGCTATGGTGTTCAAAATATAAGCTTTTAAATTATCAAATAACGGTTCTCGCATTGAACGCAAAAAATCGTATAATTTAGATATAGTAGTTTGAACGTATTTATAACGTTTTCATTAATCATGATTGCAAGAAATCCATCATGATGGTATTGAACAATTCCTGTTGCTCGGACATAATTATGTGCCCAGAATCAGGAACAATGATAGCCTTGCCGTTTTCACATAACTTAGCTGAGGCTGTCGCATGCTCAGAAGACCAGAATGGACTTTCTTTTCCAGATAGAAAGAGAACTGGAACTTTCAAAGTTTTAATTACATCGCGCCAATCTTGAAAAGCATGATCAAATAGTAAAGGTCGGTTCAATTCGTAATCGAATTTCTTTCCACCTTGAACTGTCTTGACCAATTTATATGTTTCATCATCAATATTGCGATAGGTCGTGTGAACGTGATACATCTGTTCCGCTTCCTCAGGAAAATTATTCCAGTTCAAATCCAATAGACCATATGGCCAAGTTTCATCAGAAATCATCTTGGGTGATTGATCAACACTGATTATTTTATTAATCCGATCATCCCCATATAAGGAACAATATGCCCAGATAGTTGCTGCACCCATAGAATTACCCATCATACTGATCTTATTTATTTTCAAATAATCTAATAACTCAGCAACATCTTTTCCTTGGCGGCTCATTCGTAATCCTTTAGTTGTAGTTTCCGAACGACCGTGATTTCTCCTATCTAAATTAATAACTCGATAATGTTGGCTCAGGAGTTCAACTTGTGAACGCCAAATTTCCTTATAGCCAGCGTAACCAGTCATAATTAAAATAGGTTCTCCTTGGCCGACGTCATCATATTCCAGTCTTACATCATCACTTGTGATAAATTGCATGGTTAGTACCTCAATACTTTCTTAAAATTTTAGGTTGTTTCGTACTTCTGTACGGCCTTTAGTTAATGATTGATTTAGTTTTTCGTATGTGGCCACTACTATAAATTTTCGTTATATTACTGCAACATTCATTGTAAGCGGTTACACATCTATACCACTTGCTACTGTTGCCTTTTGAAAGGGGAAAAGTAATTATGGATATACATCAAATCCAATATTTAATAACTATCGTCGACAACGATTTTAATCTCACAAAGAGTTCACGGGTCCTAAATGTCTCGCAACCCGCACTGAGTAAGCTTATCAGCGAGTTGGAAAATGTTGAGCAAATCCAAATATTCACTCGTGGTAAAGGTAGGATTACCGGATTGACCTCCACTGGTGAGGATCTAATCTCACACGGTCGAACTATCAGTAGAGATTACGATGATTTAATCAAAAGTATTCACGACCGCGCTGATGATAAAACCGGAACTGTCAAACTCGGTATCGCACCAGTCATCATTTCTACTGTCTTCAATCGAGCCATTCCCAAATTCATTCAGGAAAATCCCAAAATTGACTTACAAATAGTCGAAAAAGGTGCTTATGAACTGCAAAAGAAGTTAATCCTACAAGAAATCGATCTGGCAGTGCTAGTTTCACCAGCCACCTACCCATCCGTTCAAGAAAAGAAAATCTATGACGACTCAGTTGCCGTCTGGTTCAACAAAAATCATCGTTTTCATAATTTCAAAGGACCTATTCCTTTCAAAGAAGTGGCCAAAGAAAAAATAGTTACTTTAGATGATAGTTTCATGGTCACTTACCAAATAAACCAAAGGTTCAATCGTAACGATTTACATCCCAACTATTTCTTCAAAACAAGTTCATGGGATTTAATTTTAAACATCTGCTCCGAAATGGACGATGCTGTTGGAATCATAGCTTCACCAATCGGTGGAAATTATTCCGGAACTAACATCGAACATCGTGATATTGATCCAAACTTCCCATGGACAATCAGCATGTGTAGCATCAAAGACGTTTATCAAAATGCCGTTGTGAAATACACAGAAGATTGGTTCATAAATTACTTCAAAGAACACAAAGACCATATCAATGACTAAACATACTATCTCCAATATTGAGAACTAATTCTCAATGCTGGAGATTTTTTCTTATATATATGCAAAAATATTCTAGCCAAAAGGGGAATCTAAGAAAAATAAAAATGTCCAACTCACACAAGTGAATTAGACATTTTTTGTTCTGGCAGAAAAATCAATTTGATCAGTTTGCATTTATATTATTAATTCCATGCCAGGATATTAAACAGTCAATGCTACTTTTTCACCTGGTTGGTTTGTGACATTGCCCATTAATGGTTCTTCAAAGATACGAGGATCCATGTAACGTAAGTCATCACTAATTTCTGGCTTAAAGTCCATGTGATCAAGGATATCCTTTTGTAGATCCATACCAGGTGCAATTTCAATCAACTCAATACCACCATCAACCAACTGGAAGACAGCACGTTCTGTAATATAGTAGACATTTTGTTTGTTTTCATGTGAAACAGGGCCTGAGAAGGTAATTTGTTCAACATTTTCAACAAGTTTATTAAACTTACCTTCTTGAAGAATGTTTAGCTTGCCATCCTTAACTTCTTCCTTTAGACCACCGGCAGTAAATGTTCCGGTAAAGACAACGGTTGGTGTGTTTTGTGTAATATTAACGAAACCACCAGTACCAGCAATCTTAGGTCCAAACTTAGAAACGTTGATGTTACCAAGTTTATCCAATTCAGCAAGTCCTAAGAATGTAATATCGATACCACCACCATCATAGAAATCAAACATGTATGGTTGATCAATTGTTGATTCAGGTGAAATAGCACAACCGAAGTCACCACCACCCATAGGAACACCACCAAATGTTCCGGGTTCAACAGTTGTCGTAACGTTTTCAGCAGCTCCTTCTTCTTTCAAAATCAAAGAAACTGTTTCTGGATATTTACCAATACCATAGTTAACAATGTTGTCATTTTCATTCTTGTACATGGCAGCACGTCTAGCGATAACTTTCTTAGCATCTAGTGGCACGTTAATTGCGCCAGCTGCTTTAACAACGGCTTGGTTAACGTAATCTGGATTGAATTGTGTGTCAGTACTTTGTCTTGTCATCAATTCATTGCTTGTTTCAACAACGTAATCGACCAATAGTCCAGGGATTCTGATATCCTTAGGTTTCATTGAACCCTTCTTCAAAATTCTCTTTACTTGAACAAAGACTTTACCACCGTTATTGTGAGCAGCCATAGCGATTGATGTTGATTCAAGAGTCAATGGTTCGTCATCGAAAGTGATATTACCATCCTCATCAGCATATGTTCCACGTAAAATGGCAACATTTGGCTTTGGAACATCATATGCTAAGTAATCTTCACCCTTAATCTTCATCTTTGAAACTAAATCAGTCTTTTTAGCTGCGTCGTTTAGCTTGCCACCTTCGATGTCTGGATCGACGAATGTTCCAAGGCCAACTCGACTAATTTGAATAGGCTTATGAGCAGCAGAATCACGGAAAATTTGTGACATAACACCTTGAGGGAAGTTATATGCCTCAAAGTCATTGTTTGCAACTAAGGGTTCTAGTTGTGGAGCTAGTGCCCAATGTCCACCAACTAATCTCTTCAACAAACCTTTAGCAGCAAAGTTATTAGTACCTTTATCCTTACCATCACCAATACCTGATGCGTGCCATACTTCTAGGTCCTTAGGATGACCCTCTTTATCAAATCTCTTACGAATATTCTCTAGGATCTCTTCAGCAACATCTGAGCCTAGAAAGCCTTCCAAAGCAATAGTTGCATTATCAGGAATAAGCTCTGCAGCCTTTTCACTGTTAATAAATTGTACAGTCATTAAAAACACCCCATCCTTTTCTAACTCATCGATCACAACTACCTACTGCTTTGAAAGTTATAGGTAAGATGCTATTCGAAAAATATTATGGTCTCAATTTCATTAATTTATCTAAATCTACAGTATCAATGTCAGCCCCTGGTACTTCAAAACCGTTTAGTTGCATGAATTCTCTTCTAAATTCATCGTAACCAGTTAAGGAACTGTTAAAGTTATCTGGTGTAATCTTCTTCATTAATTCAGAAACTTTAGCCTGGATATCCTCGCGTTGCTCCCAAGCATCTGGACGTAGGCGGCCTCTATCATCAGTCTCACGGCGATTTCCGTAAACCATGTCACGGAATAGACGATCTTTGTGCATGATTGGTGTCTCATGTGTTCCCGTTTCTTCTTCAATCTTATAAAGTGCGATACAATACATTGGAAAAATAGGAATAACAACGGATGCCTTAGTAGTTACGGCACGAGATACGGAAATTAGAGCTTCACCATCAATATCTTTGATCTTGTCTTGAATCTTGTGAGATGATGCTTCGGCTGCGTCTTTTGCAGCTCCTAGAGTACCTTCATGATAGAAATCATATGTACTCTTTGGTCCAATATATGAATAAAGAATTGTCTTGAATCCATCAGCCAAAACTCCGGCGGCTTTTAACTCATCAACCCAGATCTCCCAATCTTCGCCACCCATGACGTGTTTCGTAGCTTCTACTTCATCGTCAGTAGCAGGTTCAACTGTTTGTTCAAATAATTTATTCTCTTCTAGATTGATATTTTCACCGGTAACTGATTTACCAACGGTTTTAATCACTGAACGCCACGTTTCGTCGGCATTGTCAGGATTGGTCCGTTTTGGAGCAGCGACAGAATATACTAAGAGATCAATCTTTCCCCCAAAGCTATCCTTAATATATTGAATAACTTGATCCTTCATATCTTGTGCAAAAGCATCGCCAATGAAGTTTTTACCAATCAAGCCTGCTTTTTCTGCTTCTTGACGGAAGTATATGTTGTTATACCAACCGGCAGTTCCGAGCATATTTTCATCGCGTGGTGGTCGTTCAAAGGAAACTCCGATTGTGTCAGCTCCCTGACCAAAAGCTGTTGTAATTCGACTAGCAAGTCCATAACTAGATGATCCCCCAATAATCAAAGCCTTCTTTGCACCTTCATACTTACCTTTTCCTTGTACATAGGAGATTTGATTTAGAATTTCTTGACGGCATCCTTCTGGATTTACTGATCGAGCAACATTACCCTTGAGCTTTTCAGTAATTTTTACCATTGTATCTGACATATTCAACTCCACCTTTATCAACAAATTAATAGAATGAATGAAGTCAATTATTATCTTTTAACATTTGATTGAAAGTACTCGCTGGCGTTTTGAGTTTTCAAATGTTTTTTGATAACTTAAAATGATTTCCCTCATTTTGATCGAAACCTCGATAGCCACATCACATTGTGATATCAATAACTATCTTCACTTGCTAATGTAAGCCTTTACAATTGTTCAAACCAATATTACTTGATTATCAGCGATATAACATTCAGTTATAATCTTGTCATACCAACGATTGAAGCAGTTTAGACTAAAAATAGACAACAAGATATTGCATGTTACAATATCTTGTTGTCTATTAGTAAAAAACCATTCTAGTTTTTGATAATTTTCTAGATAATATTCTTACTTTTTAAATAAAAGACTGTCTTTTCTCCTATATACAGATAAAATTCGATAACCTATAAAATCTTGTCATACTCTCCATAATAAATTCTCAATAGTTTCACAATAGAATTGCATAGTAATCCCTTTATTAGCCATGTATAATTCAAATGTAAGCGTAATCATTGTGAAATTGGAGGAGATTTATTATGACGAATGATAGCTTAACGCTACAGTTACTTGGAGAATTTATTGGGACAATGGTTTTAATCATTCTTGGTGATGGTGTTGTAGCGGCCGTATCACTGAAGAAGTCGAAAGCTGAAGGAGCCGGTTGGATTGCCATAGCACTTGGATGGGGATTGGCAGTTACACTTGGTTTTTATTGTTCAGCATTCTTAAGTCCCGCACACTTGAACCCCGCAGTTACCTTGGGAATGGCAATTGCCGGATTATTCAAATGGTCATACGTAGTACCATATATGATTGCTCAAACATTAGGTGGTTTAGTTGGTGCCGTAATCGTTTGGCTTAACTACTACCCACATTGGAAAGAAACTGATGATCCAGCAGCAATCCTTGGTACATTCGCTACCGGACCAGCAATTCGTGACTATCCAATGAACTTTCTCAGTGAATTTATTGGTACTCTAGTTCTTGTTTTCGCACTTTTAGCATTTACACGTGGAAAGTTCACAGATGGATTAAATCCAATGGTAGTTGGTGTCTTGATTACATCAATTGGTTTCTCACTAGGTGGGACAACCGGTTATGCCATCAACCCTGCCAGAGATTTAGGACCACGTATTGCTCACCAAATTTTGCCAATTGCTAACAAAGGCGAATCAGACTGGGCTTACAGTTGGGTTCCAGTTCTTGGACCTCTAGCTGGTGGTGCAGTTGCCGCTTGGTTGTATATGTTGATTCCTTAATATTTGATTAAAGCCGATTCTTCAGATGAAGGTCGGCTTTTTTGTTTGGGGTCTCTGCCGCCAGTGGGGTGCAAGAATTTTCACCTGATGTGGGACCGGTGCGAGCCACAGTACGGTCTCGCGCCTCGATTTTGAGCCGAGGGTCGCGTCTCAAAAGTCGTCCTGTGTTATAAGGACTTACGTCCTTATAACACACTTCACTACAGGTGAAATTCTTGCACCCCACTGGCTAGTTTATTTATACGCTTGATTGTTATTAGATATAACAGAGTCTCTTAATACACGCGATTAAGGCCCAACATACAAGCATCAAATTATTACACTAACACGGATCCATTAACACCAATTCAATACAAAAAAAGATAGTTCTGCGCTTACTTCGACACACAAAAAGGGCAAGAGTGATGGAGACTGCTGTGGTTATAAATCCACGGCAGGTTCCATTACTCTTGCCCTTAAACTACGGTACTTTTTAGTTGTCTATAGTCCGAAGAAGCCTTTATAAATAAAGATTCCGACAATTGCTCCGACGATTGGAGCGACTACTGGTACCCAACTATAATTCCAATTTGATGATCCTTTGTTTGGCACTGGCATGAATGCATGCACTAGTCTTGGTCCCAAATCACGAGCTGGATTTAAAGCTGGTCCAGTTGGTCCCCCGACTGACATAACTAACGTTGTAATAACTAAACCTACACCGATGTTAGCAATATCAATACTTTGCTTGAAGAACATTCCACGATACAATCCCATAGCTGCGAATACTAGAATTGCTGTACCAATTGCTTCAGTCCAAAAACCGTTCATTGTACTACCGGCTGTATCACCAGTTGAGAATGTAGCGAATATTGCACCCTCGTCTTTAGTACGTTTGTAGTATGGCCAATAAATTACTAAGACTAGTAGTTGACCTACCATAGCACCTAAAAATTGAAAAATAATATATGGTGCAACTTTACCCCAAGGAAAAATCCCTGCGGCTGCTTGTGCAATTGTAATCGCTGGATTCAAATGATTACCAGAGATTGATCCAAACATCATTGCTGGAATCATAACACCTAATCCATATCCGACGGCGATAAAGATCCAACCACCATTGGCTTGGCCGTTTTCCCCATTACCGGTCGTGTCTTTAAGAAATGAGTTAGCAACTGCACCATTTCCGAATAATACCAAAATCATCGTTCCAAAAAACTCTGCTGCGAAGCGTGCGTCCCAAGTTCCGCTCATTGTTAAATACCCCCAAAATAGTTTTACCAAGTCAAAATATAGATCAATACCTTAATCATTAAATGAATTACGACCTCGTAATCAACTTAGCAAACTGAACTATAACGGAGAAATTTAGCCACGTAAATATTGATATTTATTCATGCTTTTAATAACTATATGTTATAGGTCACAATTTTCGCCTGTATGATAGCGTTTACATTATCTTAAAAAGATGAATTTTCACAAAGTTTGGGGGTATAAAAAATTTTTCAGAAATTGAAAAAGCCTTGCTTTCGGCATTCATAATCACCAAATTTCGGACGTAAATTTGCATTTTCAAAATTTACCTTTAGTATTGGTCTCGAAAGTACTTGCTGGTAACAACTTTGAAGGGAAGTTACTAACATGACAGAATTAACAGGTATGAAAGATTTCGAAAACGTATTACTAGAGGCTAACGACGGGATTGCTACTTTATCTATTAACCGTCCAAAATCACTAAACGCTTTGAACTCAGATACATTGGTAGAAATTGGTGAAGCACTAGATGTTGTTAAGAATAATGAAGATGCTATTAAAGTATTGATCGTTACAGGTTCAGGCGATAGATCATTCGTTGCTGGCGCAGATATTTCTCAAATGAGAGACATGAATCCTATTCAAGCCGCTGAACTTTCAAAACTAGCTCACAATTCATTCGGCAAGATCGAAAACTTGAAACAATTTACTATTGCTGCCGTTAACGGTTTCTGTTTAGGTGGAGGTCTTGAATTAGCTTCATCATGTGATATGCGTATTGTTTCAGAAAAAGCTAAGTTCGGACAACCAGAAGTTACTCTTGGTATAGTTCCTGGATTTGGTGGTACACAACGTCTAACACGTCTTGTTGGCCGTGGTAAAGCTAAGGAAATGATTGCTACTGGTACAATGATCAAGGCTGATGAAGCTTACCGTGTTGGTATTGCTGATGAAATTGCTGCTCCTGAAGAATTGATGGACAAAGCAACTGAAATCGCTAAGACAATCATGAAGAATGGTTTGATTGCCGTTGGTATGGCTAAATATGTTATTGACCGTGCCGCTGATTTACCATTGGATACAGCTATCGACTTCGAAACACAAATGTGGGCACAAACATTTGCTACAGAAGATCAAACTGAAGGTATGAGCGCATTCCTTGAGAAACGCCACGCTAAGTTCTCTGGTAAATAAAAAATTTCCACTCCATATAATTATCGCTGAAGAACAGTCCACTTGTTAGGGCTGTTTTTTTGTAGGCTCTATTACCTTTCGTGTATAAGAAATTCCTTTAATTATTGGTGAATTTCTTGTATATAGAAGACAGTTTCTTCTATAATATAGTTGTCATGTGTTCATACAAATAGCGTTAGTAATCTCAGTTGATTACTAGCGCTATTTTCTGTTTATATATGCAGTGGCTCTGAAACGAGTTCCGACAGGGCAACTCCTTCCGCTTTGCATACCTTCCCAAATCATCCGCAAAAAACGCGGATAATTCGTGAAGGTACGCAAATGCTCAGGAGCTGACCGCCCTGTCTCCACTCTCTAATCTTTCTTTGCAGGCATTATCTGTGCTTCACCTTCAGTAACTTTATCCCCATTCTGATTAGTTACAACGGTTGATAATGTTGCAATTTGGAAATGTGCTTTTTGGTCAATCTTTTCGACTGTAACTGTTGCTACAAGTACATCACCGAAATAAACTGGTTTATCAAATCTCAACGATTGATTTAAGTAAATGGCCCCAGGTCCAGGCATTTTTGTGCCTAAACAGGCTGAAATCATACCGGCGGATAACATTCCGTGCGCGATACGTTTATGGAACTGTGTACTCTCGGCAAATTCTTGATCCATATGCATTGGATTATAATCGACCGTTACTTTGGCAAAGGTTTCAACGTCTTCCTCAGTAATACGTTTGGAAACTGAACCACTCATTCCCACCTTTAATTCGCCTTCATAAAGTATCTTATATTCTTTCATCAAAAAGCCTCATATGAAATCTATGTGCCTTATTTCACATACAGCGTAACTTGGAACCGTTTACATTTGAAATATAAAATAATTATAGACTATATAACTAAATGAAATATATATACCTTTACTGTAAAAATTCAGCATAATTATGTAAATTTACATTAGTCAATCTTATGTCTCCTACATATTTCATTAAAATTTGTTCGACATTTTAAGATTTACAAGATTTTGGCTTTTTCCAAAAGCTATACATATTGTAAGCGCAATCTTTATGGTTGACTTCTATAGAATGACACCCAATAATTAAATTGATATATTAAAAATTGGAGGAACATTTATATGAAACAACTTTATATTGGCGACACAAATTGGCAAGCTTCTGCGGTAGCCCTTGGTATCATGCGCATGAACAGCCTGACTCCAGAACAAGCAGCCAAGGATATTGATGTTGCCTACGACAGTGGTATCAACTTTATTGATTCTGCTGACATTTATGGTGGCGGAGATTCTGAAAAAGTTTTCGGTGCTGCATTAAAAAAGAGTAGCGTTAGCCGTGATAAACTTTACATTCAATCAAAGGGTGGCATTATTTCAGGCAAAAGATATGACTTTTCTAAAAAACATATCCTTGATGCCGTTGACGGATCTTTGGAACGACTAGGCGTTGACTACCTAGACTCATTCCTATTACACCGTCCTGACCCATTGATGGAGCCAGAAGAAGTTGCCGAAGCTTTCGATGAACTTCAAAAATCTGGTAAAGTTCGCCACTTTGGTGTTTCAAACTTCAATCCTCAACAATATTTACTCGTTCAAGAAGCTGTTGACCAAAGATTAATGTTCAACCAACTTCAATTCAGCATCATGCACACTGGTATGGTCGATTTCGGTATGCACACAAATATGACTGACACACGTTCAATCAATCACGACGGCGGAATCCTTGAATTTTCAAGACGTATGGGCGTTACAATTCAAGCTTGGTCACCATTCCAATACGGTATGTTTGCCGGAACATTTATCAACAATGACAAGTTCCCAGAATTAAATGAAATTTTACAAAAACTAGCTGACAAATATAACGTAAGCAAGAATGCCATCGCTGCAGCCTGGATTTTAAGACACCCTGCTAACATCCAAGTTATCATTGGAACAATGAATCCTGAGCACATCGCTGACAGTGCCAAAGGTGGAGATATCGAATTAACTAAACAAGAGTGGTACGACGTATACTTCGCAGCAGGCAACGATTTACCTTAGATCTCTCCAGAGCTGAGAGTATTCACTATTTTGATTAATAGTAATATCTAAGTTATTTATGCACGATATATAATTCAATGTATCCTAAATAAATATTGCTAATTAAATACAGTACACAAACACACTAGCCGAAGGGTGCGAGGAAATGAGGTAGCCGTGATAGTGATGTTAGGCCGGCGATTTTCCGGTCTTACATCACAGGACGTCTTTTGAGACGTGATTTTCGGCTCAAAAGCGAGGGTCGAGACCTTGGCTCGAGCCGGTCCCACTGCAACCTCAATTTCCTCGCACCCTTCGGCGGCAACAAATTTTTAAATAAACTCACACAATAGTGAGTTTGTTTTTTTATTCAGTTATATAATATAAGTAAATTTGTAGAAAGGGGATTTCCTTAATATGCCAAAAGTACTAGTAATTTATGCACACCCTGAAACTGCCAAGGGTTCTTCAACACATGAGTTATATAAACACTTTATCAATTCATATACTGCCAAAAATCCTGATGATGAAATTATTGTCCACAATATCTCGGAGTATATGCCCTTCAAATTAGACAAAATTGCGATTTCAATTTATAACAAGAATCTCGCCAAAAGTAAGTTGGATCCCGATGAAGAGCGTTTCAATTATTCACGTCAAAAGTGGGTCAGTGAATTCGTCAACGCCGACAAGTATATTTTCGTCAATCCGATGTACAATCTCTTTATCCCTGCCGAAATGAAGAGATATATCGATATGGTCATGCAAATTGGACATACTTTCCATTACAATTCTGATGGTTTGTCCGTTGGGGATTTGCATGGTAAGAAAGCAATTCATTTGCAGTCCTGTGGTGGCAACTATCATAACAATCTAATTCAAAATGATTCAATGATTTATGATTTAGGCGACCAATATTTACAAACTATGTTGCACATGATGGGCGTAGACGATTATTCAGGTGTCTTCGCTGAAGGTATGGACAAAGATCCGATGCACGCTATCGAAATTTTGGATCATGCTTATGCCAAAGCAGAATTAGCCGGAAAAGAGTTCTAGTAAAATAGAGCTCTTTTTTTAATGCTATACTCAAAGTACAACGTTAAGAATTGAGGTCCATAAATGTCAACTGAACAAGAATCTACTGCTACTGAAGTTATTGAAGCTATGGCCTGGCAAATTGACCACACGAAAAAACAAATTACTTCACTGAAAAAAGCAATCAAAAAAGTCGGTGATGCCAAAATTTTACAAGTTAAAGGCACCCTACTAAAAACTTACGTCAATCAAATTGATGAACAAAAAGGCTATGTGGTTTTACCAGATTACAGCCATTCTGATAAAGACATCACGATTTATTTAGATACCGACAAATCAGTCATGGAAAACGCTGAAGAATATTTCCACCAATATCACCGTGATAAACGTGGACTTGAGACAATCAAGAACAATTTATCCAAAGCTGAAACGGCGTTACAACAAGAATTACAACGTCAGCACTCATTTGATGCCGAAGACACCGAACAAGCTAAATTAGTTAAGCAACAATTAATTGATGAAGATGCTATCAAAACTAAAGTTCTACATTCATCAAAGGCACCTGAGCCAGCTCACCCTCGCCGCTTCTATACGACCGACAACGTTCTAGTTGAAGTTGGTAAAAACAGCGTTCAAAACGACCATCTAACACTCACTGCCAAAAAAGATTATTACTGGATGCATGTCAGTGAATTAGCTGGATCACACGTGGTCGTTCACAGCGTTAACCCAAGTGAACAGACACTGCTTGAGGCGGCTAGTTTAGCTGCTTATTACAGTAAGGGCCGCGGTTTGAAACAAGTCCCAGTTGATGTTTTGAAAGTTCGTCAGTTACATAAACCAAAGGGTGCTAAACCAGGATTAGTTTTATTTACCGGTAAAGCAGATACGCTGACTGTTTATCCTGACGGTGAAATGGCTGAGAAATTGGCCGAAAAAAATAGTTAACCCTAAAATCATTATCTGCGTTCCAATACAGATGATGATTTTTTAGATTAACATTATGTATATACTTGATAATTGATTGTTACAATTGCATGGATCTATAATTTCAATGAAAATTAATAGTTTACTCAAAAGCATTTTACCCATTCACCATCAATTTAAGAAGATGATTATAGTGAACAAAAATCTAGTTATTACCTTAAAGTTCATTTTATTCTTGATGGCTCTGTTAGAACTTTATTTTCTTATGACAAATAGTAAATTTCTGACTTCGTTTACTCCGATAATTCTGATATCAGTTATCGTGTTTAACTTCATAAGAAAGAATAATGATAAACATGGTCAATTATAATGTCCTTAAAATAAATACCCTCGATAGTCAAACTAGACTGTCGAGGGTATTATTCTAAACTATTCTGAGTATTTCAAAAAGTCATTGTATCCAAAAACAAATGCTTCTATCAATACAAAAAATGTTGAAGTGGTCCTTAACCACCAATCTTCTGTATTAGGACTTCTTGAGCTTCTGGAATATAAATTAAAATCGCAGTTCTGAGAAAGCCAGTTGCTATGATAATTGGTTATAGAAAGAGTTTTACTCTGTCTTTGTTTAATCTTTTGGACAACCTCTTCTAAGTTTTTATTTTCACCGGAAAGAGACAAGATTATCAAAAAGTCATTTTCATTCAAAGTTTCTATCATCCGTTGAAATTCTGAAGAATGTTTATTTCCCGGTATTAATCCCGAATCCTTCCCACTTAACATTAGCATGCGTTGTAACTCCAAAGCCTGGTTCTGTTGTGTCACTCCAGTAGCAATCATCATTACCCGATTGGCTTTGAGTATTGATTTATAAATAGGAATCCACTTAGTACTATCTAAAGATCCAATCAACATCTCGGTATCAGATTTAACTTGTCCAAAAAAACTATAATTAGCATTTTCCTGAATATCGCCATCATCCCATTTAATAAAGTTTCGCATTTCAGTATATCCAGTGAACCCAATTTTCTGGCAAAATCTTATCACTGAAGATTTCGATGATAAACTTTCTCTAGCAAAATCCAGAATTCCCATAGAAGAAACCTTCTCACGGTTCTTTAGAATATAACTGCACATCCCTTTTTCGGTCGTACTGAATTCATCATAATGTGTATCAATTATTTCTTCTAATTTCATCTGAGTAGGCCCCTTATAATTATTAATTTAAAGAAAATAAATTCTTACAATTATAAGTCTAACTTAATTCTGGCCAATATTCCTTGTTTGCTTCTTGTAAATCATCAAGAATCAATTTAGCAACACCTGCACTTGGAACTGTTGCCGACAAAGTCAAAGCTTTCCACAATTTTTGATATGATTTTTCCATGTAAGCTTGGACGACCAATTTTTCAACTGAGACTTGTTGTTCAATCATTCCCTTTTGGAATGTTGGAATCTTACCCATTGCTAATGGTTCATAACCTCTTTTACTTACAATACAAGGAACCTCAACCATCGCATCATTTTCAATATTAGCAATTGCACCATTATTTTCAACAATTAATAACATTCTCTCGTGCGTGTTATAGGATAATGCTCCCGCAAGCTGAACGATAAATTCAGCATGTTCACCGGCTTCCAATGTTGTATCTTCAGCAGTTCCTTTAGATGTAATATTTCTACATTCTGTAAAGACATTTTTTTCACGGTTTTCCATAACTTCATTAGCTCTAGTATGATTTGGATCAGTGTGCTTTACAACATAGTCTGGATATAGGTAATACTTAAGATATGTATTTGGTAATGTATCTGGATCAACCGCATAAATATCTTTTGCCTTAGTGAACGTATCCATCCAGCTTTGTTCCATCAACAATGGATTATCGTTTCCTGAGGTATCTGGACCATAACCATACTCCTTAACATGTTCTTTCAATTTAGGCATTAAATCATTGCCATCTTTATCAAGAATCTCTGTCCACCAACCATAATGATTTAGACCATAGTAGCGATCAACAATATCGTTTCCACTCTTCAATCCAACAATATCAGCCATGCCTTGCTTGATTGCAACTGGCATATCACAAATATTAATAATCTTGGCATTTGGTCGCATTACCCGTGTAGCTTCAGCAACTATTGAGGCTGGATTGGAGTAATTTAACATCCACGCATTGGGAGAATATTCCTCCATATAATCAATCAATTCAACAACACCTGTAATTGATCTCATACCGTAGGCGATCCCACCAGGACCACATGTTTCTTGTCCAACAACGTCATATTTCATTGGAATTTTTTCATCCATTTCACGCATCTTCAGGCCACCTTGACGAATGTGAGCCATTACAAAATCGACATCTTTGAAAGCAACCTCTGGATCAGTTGTTGCAACAAATTCAATTTCAGGTGCACGTTCACGAATAATGATTTCACAAGCATCGGCAACAACTTTTTGACGTTCAAAATCATTATCATAAAATTTAAGAGATTTTAATGGGAATTTATCTTGATTATTAATTAACATCATTACAATTCCGGCAGTGTAAGTACTTCCTCCACCTGCAATAACAACTGATTTTTTTTCTAACATTTTAAGTCACCCTTTTTCTTTCTTTGTTGATTATTACCTTAAATTACTCAGTAACCGTTTACAATACATCCGAGAACTACTGATACATAGGTATCATACGTTGGACCTTATTCCATACCTAATTCTTCAGCCATTTCTTCTCGAATTGTTTGCACACCCATTCCCATAACAACTTGGACATTATTCTTATCAATAATTACCCCTTTTTGACCTGGGAATAATTTAATTTTTTCTTGATTTATCTTTTCTTGATCTAAAACATCAATTCTTAAACGTGTAAAACAATTATTTAATGTTTCAATATTTTCTCTGCCACCTAGTCCTTCAACTAATGTGTCAAATTTAGAACCATTATTTGATGACATTGCTACAGTTGGTTGCATTGTATTTACATCAGCAGCTCCAACACCGGCAACCGCTAAATCAGGAATATCTTCACGACCAGGTGTCTTTAGATCTAATTTCTTAATTAAGAATACAAATGAGAAGTACCAAACCGCTGACATAACTAGGCCAAAGATAATAAACCAATGGACTTTTGTTAATGATGGGCTAAACACTGCATTAGAAACTGTGGTATCAATTACTCCATCCTTTACAAATGTTCTAATTCCAAACTGCCATAATAGAGCTTCTGATAAGCCCGCTAGTACACTGTGTAGGAACCATAATTGTGGTGCTGCAAATAGATATGCAAAATCTAGTGGTTCAGTAATACCTGCGACAGTACCGACAAATGCTCCAGGTAAAACCATCCCTTTGATTTCATCTTGTCGATTCTTATTTGCCATATGAATAATAGCTAAGGCAATTGGAATACATGCAAAAATCTTTGAAAATCCGAAGAAAGCAAATCGGATTGATGGGTCTAATGATGTGATACTACCAACATTAGCCATTTCCGCGTAGAAAATATTTACAGCCCCTGTATAAACCTTGCCTGCAATAGTTGCTGTTCCACCAATTGCTGTGAAACAGAATGGCATCCATAACAGATGGTGTAATCCAGTTGGAATCAAGAAACGATTACCAAAGCCATACAGAAAGACACCAATTGCCCCGGCACCTAAAATGAAATTCGAAGTACTATTAATCCCTTTATTGATGACAGGCCATACATAACAAAGACTAATTGCTAATGCCAGCGTCACAGGAATCATAACGATAAAGGCCAATCTTGGACCTCCATAAATACTAAAAACATCAATAAATTTCTTTTCACCAAACTTATTGTGAATAAATGCCGTTAAAATACCCAACAACATACCTAAAAATACGTTCATATCAACTACTTGAAATCCTAAAACTAAATTTTGACCAGTTCCATATAATCCAACGGCTCCTTCTTTTGCCAACATATGTTGAGAAGATAGCCACGCATTATTAGCAGCCAAAAACATTAAGAAAACTATCACGGCCAAAACTCCAGCCTCTAATTTGTTCTTTTTTGCCATAGACGATGCAATTGCTACACAAAAAATAATTGATAAATTATTCATCATGGCATCCATCATAGACTTAATCATCGCACCAGTACTTTGAACAAAAGTAGGCATAAATTCTAGTTGCATTAGGACAGCAAAAGCTAAGAATAATCCCATAACAGCCATGAACTTAATCGGAATGATAGCGGATCTTGAAAATTGTTGCATTCCTTTTTTCATACATCTAATCCTCCTGATTTCGATAGTTAAACTATATCAAAATTTTGATAGCGTTTACATAATTCGCAGATGCTTGGAACCCTGGTCCATCTAATGAAACTAAAAAATGCCTTAAAACCAACTATGGTCTTAAGACATTCCTAATTTCATAACTTTCTTCTAAAATTCTAATCGTTTTTTATACCGCTTTTTTAATTCGTCAGACTCTATTTTTGCCTTCTTCGAAAATTCAATAGCTATTTCACTTGATAATCCAGTATATTTTTCAGGTTTTAGCATACATTCAAGTTCTTCTTTACTAAATGTGTTCCGAAGATATTCATTAGATAATAATACATCTTCATATCCTTCATCTGACTGCTCAGCCTCCATAGCTAATTTATAAATCATTGAATGAGCTTGATCTTTTCCTAACTTTTGCGCAACTTTCATCATAACGTACTCACTATTATCTAGCCCATCATTAATATGTGCATTTTGGTCCATCTTTGTCTTATGAACTTGAAGGCCCCGTGTCAATTCTTCAGTCCTTAGCAACACTTCAGTAACCAATTCCAAGGACTCATTGAGTAGGCCATCAAATAACATATTTGAAGAACTATCGGCCTCAAATGGTCTAGTAGAAGAGTAATAAGCTGAAACAGGGACTGAATATAATTTTTGTGCATTTGCAATAATGCCCTTTGAAAGTTTGGGATTTATTTTATGAGGCATAGTACTACTTCCGATGGTACCATGAAAAAAGGGTTCTGAAACTTCACCGTATTCTTCAATAGAGGTTGCATAAACCTCCTGTGCTATTCGATCACATGATGTTGCTAACAAGCATAAAGCATTCATATATTCTATTTTTTGAGCCGAAATATTGCGTAATGGAATAGGCATTGGTTTCATATCTAGCTTTTTAGCAACTAACCTATTAATTTTAGGTCCGTACTCTCCCATTGAATTATAGGCCCCAACTGCTCCTCCCATCATTGAATTAAACACTCTTGACTCCAATTCTTGTAATCTATTGATATCATTAAGAAAGTTTTGAATCCAGCCAGCCACCTTAAATCCAAAAGTTATTGGTACTGCGTGTTTTCCATGTGTTCTACCTGGCATTACAGTATTGCTATTACTTGCTGCCAATTTAGCCAAATTATCCAATATTTCTGAAATAACCATCATAAATCGTTTATCTACTTCTCTTATTATTAAAAGTTCACTTGTTTGTTGAATATTTTGCGTGGTTACGCCGTAATGGATGTACTTCCCTGCCTCCCCACAAGTATCAGCAAGTACCTTTACGAAAGGAACAAACCCGTGGCCCACCCTTTCATATATATGTTCCATTTGCTTAAAGTCTAGATTCTCATATTTTGCTTTTTTAGTTATTTCTTTAGCTGCCTTATCTGGTATATAGCCTAGCTCTGCCTGGGACTGTGCCAATATAACTTCGACATAAATCCATGATCGATATTTAGCCTCATCCGTGAAAAAATAACGAACTCCATGATCAAACATCGTTTTTGTTTTTGAATCATACAATGCACCCATAAAACTACTCCCTTTTAAATTTGATAGAAAAAAGACCATACCAATTAAGGTATGATCTCTTTCGTCAACTTAACCTATTTAAATAAGTAGACTTTACTCTCATAAGCTCTTAATTTAGTATCTTCATCGTCTTCATAGTTACTAATTAATAACTTAGCTTCGTTTTGTTTGTAATCACGTGACAAATTCTGATCGGTAAAGTTACTTATAACCAATAAAGTTTCACCATTATAATGACGTTTATAGGCAAATACTTTGTCATCATTAGGATCAAGCAACTCATAATCACCATAAACAATCAAATCACTCTTATGACGCAAATCGATTAGTTTCTTATAATAATAGAAAATAGAATTCTTGTCCGATAAACTATCTCTAGCATTAATCATATCGTAATTTGGATTAAGCTCGAACCATGGCTTTCCGCTTGTAAATCCACCATTCTCACTATTATCCCATTGCATAGGTGTTCTCGCATTATCACGAGACATGTGTGAAAGATATTTCAGCATCGTATCCTTATCAACAATTTTTTCTTCGTCAACAAATTCATGATAAGCATTCAATGATTCCAAATCCTCATATTGTGACAGTTTAGTATAGTGGACATTCGTCATACCTATTTCTTCACCCTCATACACATAAGGTGTTCCTTGCATCATATGTAAAGTGGTTCCCAACATCTTGGCAGCACGGACTCTATATTTAGGCTCATCTGTTCCGAATCGAGAGACTGTTCTTGGTTGATCGTGGTTATTCCAGTACAAGCTATTCCAGCCTTTACCATCTAATGACGTTTCCCACTTACTCAATGACTTTTTCAAATCAACAAGTTTAACCGGTTCATCATTCCATTTAGATAGTCGCTCATCTGGATTAGAAGCCAAATCCACATGGTCAAATTGAAATACCATATTCAACTCATGAGAATCCAACCCTGTATATTTAATAGCATCTTCAGGTGTTGATCCTGGCATTTCACCAACAGTCATCACATCATATTTCGAAAGAACTTTTTTATTCATTTCCTGAAGAAATTCATTTAATCTTGGACCATCAGCAACCACTTTAGCAACGTTAGCATAACGTTCACCTGGTGCTTGTGGACCATCTGGCAATCCTGATGGTTTAGAAATCAAATTAATAACGTCCATTCTAAATCCGTCAACGCCTTTATCTAACCAAAAACGCATTATATCCCAAACTTCATCACGCACTTTAGGATTTTCCCAATTTAAGTCGGGCTGTCCATCAGCAAATAAGTGTAAATAATATTGGCCAGTTTCTTCATCAAATTTCCATGCAGGTCCATTGAAGTAAGATCCCCAGTTATTTGGAGCATGGCCATCAACAGGGTCGCGCCAAACATAATAATCACGATATGGATTATCTTTGGATTTTTTACTCTCCTGGAACCATTTATTCTGATCTGAAGTATGGTTTACCACCAAATCCATCATAATTTTCAAGCCTAAGACATGGGCGCGTTGAAGTAATTTCTCAAAATCATCCATAGTTCCATAATCAGCTTGGATATTGCGATAATCGCTAATATCATACCCATTATCTTTATCTGGTGATTTATAGATTGGGTTTAACCAAATAACATCTGCGCCCAAATCTTTAATATACTCTAACCGACTTGTTAAACCGGGAATATCCCCAACACCATCACCATTACTATCCTGATAACTTCTTGGATAAACCTGATAAACTACTGATTTTTTCCACCAATCATTTTGTGCCATTATTTTTTTGTCCCCCTTTGAGAGCCCTTAATACCAACTCCATTGTAAATAACTTTCTACCTCAAGACAACGCTTACATTACTTATACCGAACTTCCCCCACATCTTCACCGTGACTAACAGCTTTTTCACTGATGTCAGGTACATCGGATATCAAATTCATATTAGTATAAACAACGACTACAACACTATCACGTCCAGAATTTTTAACCGAATCGACATCCATTAACGATAATAGATCGCCTTTATTAATTTCTTGTCCCTGTTTAACTTTACTAATAAATGGTGCACCATTTAGTTCTACAGTATCTAATCCCATATGAACTAACACTTCTAGTCCTTTATCCGTCGTAATACCTAGTGCATGACCCGTAGGGAAAACAGTAGAGACGGTACCACTAATTGGTGAATAGACATTATCATCTGATGGTATTACAGCAAAACCATCTCCCATTAATTTTTCAGAAAATACATCATCCTTTACCTCTGCGAGGGGAATTAGTTTCCCATCAGCAACAGCTACTACCTTATCTTTCTTTTTACCAAATCCAAACATAATTTTCACCTTCCTAGTATCTCTAATGAATTCCCATATTTATTAAAAATAAAGCACTGATTGTGTACAACGGAGTGCATCCAATTAACAAATACATAAAATTCTTATTTAATTTATTATCATTTGATCTTATATCCTTTGATAGATATAAAACGATTATTCCCAAAACGAAGGATATCAAGTTACCAACGGCTAATTGTGCAATTGATAGTACGGTGAAAACATAAACCATACTTTTGCTACTATTCATCAATACGTCTCGTTGGAAAAATAGGACATAGGCAACAATCCAATCTACCAAACAAACAATAAACATAACTGCTGTTATTGGACTTTTATAAAAATATTCTTGTAACCCCATTTGCGCCAAGTTTAGTGCAAATGCAATATATGTGAAAAAGACAATTGGAACAATAGCTAAAACTGCTGTATACATATTCAACGACTTTTTCAAATCATATCTTAAAAATCCAACAAATTTATCCATTAGCCTATTGTTAGTTTTAGTAAACATGAAAATTACCTCCTATTTGTTAATTACATAATTCGAGTATCCCATTACTAATAAATCGTTTAGTACATAAACACCTGTAAAGAAAATCTCACTACCTTCTTTGTCATCTGGCATTGGACATTCAACGGTATTGTAATTTAAGCTAAATTCGCAAACACCTGCTAACTTATTTTGATTAAATGGTGTAAAGGCAATCGTTGAGATTCCCCTTAAAGCAATCTCTTTAACTGTATTTACCAATTCACTATTCTCTCCGGTATAAGAGACGACAATTAAAATATCATTTTCTTTAAGACGATGTGAAACTTTAGCTAATTCACTTACGGCTGACGGTAAAGCATATACATTTTTACCGACTAGAAAAAAATTTCTCTGTAATTGATTTGCAATTATTTCTTGAACCCAGCCAGTCGAATAAACATAAATATTAGGTGCATTATCCATCTTTTCATATAGATTATTTATCTTAGTAGTTTCAAACTGGTGGACCGTATAATCAATAGCATTTTTCGTATCCTTAACAAAATTAGTGTTACCCTTTGATGCGATAAATTCTTGATCCTCAGCTAAGATAAATTTCAGCTGGTTAAATCCTGACAATCCAATTTTCCTAGTAAGCCTAAAAACTGCCGATGGTGAAACTAAACATGCCTTGGCCACCTCATTAATATTCATATTAATAACCTTTTTGCTATTATTTAATATGAAACTAATAACTGATTTGTCATTTGGATTCAAATCATCAAAATGTTTATAAATATATGAATCTAATTTCAAATATATCCCCTCCTAATACTTTTATTATGAAGGTTAACAATGTATATTCAAAATCAGCAATATTATTTTCCATTAAATCATCGATAGCATCGTATGAGCATATAATTCGGCATCTTTCATACTAATAGTTGCCTTTTTATCATTAAGTTGAACATCATCAATATTTAATCCTAAATCATCAAATATATCTTTTGAGTCAACTGAAGCGGGATCTACGACGGTAACAGTTATCTTTCCATCATTTGTTTCAATATTTTCAACATTTTCAATAGTTCCCAATGAATCCAAGATTAACAGCGCTCTCTGCTGAATAGGCGTTAAATCTTTAGTAGTAGTTGGTTCAGAATTATTATCTTCTCCAGGTTCAATTGGACCTGATGATAATTCCTGCATCTTTTCAAGAACTTGGGCAACATCCAATCCAACAATAACTTGAATTGCTTTACCGTGTCTTACCACTGCAACTGCTTTATTAGATTTAAACATTTCATCAGATTCAACCTTCTCTGGATCCTTAACAGTAATACGTAATCTTGTAGCACAACTTGTCATATCTTCAATGTTCTTAGTACCACCTAAACCAGAAAGATATGCTTGTGCACGTTCAATATAAGGATTTGATGCATCTGTACCAGTTGCTTTCTTTGACTTATATTCTTTCTTATTAATTAATTTTGTAGCCTCACCTTCAGCCTCACGACCTGGTGTTGCAAAATCAAATTTCTCAATCAAAGTTTTGAATACAACAAAATAAATTAATGCAAAAATTAGTCCAATAATGATTTGAGTAACCCATGTGTGCCAGTGATTTGCCCAAAGTGGAATCCAATCCATACTAATAAACTGAATTAAACCACCATCAAATTGACCAACAACACCAAAAGCATACATAGTTGCATCCATTGTAGCTGCTAGGAATGAGTGAACAAACCATAGTACTGGAGCAGCAAACAAGAATGTAAATTCAACAGGTTCTGTAATACCAGCTGCAATTGAAGTTAATCCAGCGGGAATCAACAAAGCAGCTGTTTGCTTCTTACGGTCTTTTTTGGCCGTAACATAGAATGCGTAACAAATAGCAGGAATACCAAATACTTTTTCATTACCAAACAATTCAAATCCCATTGATGGAGCAAGAGCTTTTAGGGATTGTGTGCTGCCGGCAAAGTCTGCCAAATGATTTAACCAGTATGGTTGTAGACCACCAGCAACAGCAGCTGGACCATATTGGAATGGAATATAAATGAAGTGATGTAGTCCGGTAGGAATAAGTACACGTTGTAAGAAACAATATACCCAAACACCAATAACACCTGTATTCTTCATGAATCCTTGAAGACTTGAAATACCTAACTGAATCTTAGGCCATACAAGACAAGTAACGAAAGCTAAAGCAAACATACTAATAAATCCTAAAATAACAACATATGATGATCCTTGGAAGGTACCTAACCATTCAGGCAACTTCTTATCAAAATATCGGTTGTGTAACCAAACTACAATCCCAGCTACAACTAAGGCACCGACAATACTTGTATCCAGCGTCTTAATCCCGGCAATCATAGTTAAACCACCGTTAGTAGAATTTGCGGTGATATCTTTGGCATAATTATTAACACCAAAGAATGGTCCCCATTGGCTTAACATTCCACCAATAAAGTAATTAAACGTTAGATATGTTACTAACGACTCCAGAGCTGCACGTCCTTGAGATTTCTTAGCCAACCCAATTGGCAAACCAACAACGAATAGTAGCGGAATCTGTCTAAAGATTGTCCAGCCACCTTCTTCAATGGTGAACCAGATGCCATACCAACTTGTCGTTGGTTGAGCTAAGTTATGAAAGATTTCTGGATTAGTGAATAGTGATCCAAAGGCTACAATTAACCCTGCAAATGAGAATAACAAGACAGGAACAAACATTGCAGCACCAAATTTTTGCAATTTCTGCATCATAGTAATTCATCCCACTTCTTTTTAATTTAAAAAAAGAAAGGCTTATTCCACCCTTGTTGAAATAGCCTTTCAATAATTACCAATACTTAAAATCAATTATTTAAGTTCTGGCCAATATTCTTTATTTGCAACAATCATTTCATCCAAAATATCCTTAGCAACACCTGCATCAGGAACTATCTTACATAAACTAAATGCTTGCCATAATTTTGTATATGAGTGTTGTTCCCAAGCATCAACAGCTAATTTCTCAACACTATTTTGTTCTGTAATCATACCCTTTTGGAATGTTGCAGCCTTACCCATTGATAGACGTTCTGGTCCATTTGCACCAAATAGACAAGGTACTTCAACGGTAGCTGTTGGATCAATATTTGAAATAGCACCTTCGTTAGGGATAATAGCTAACATTCTTTGATGTGTGTTATATGCAATGGCTGTACATAAATCAACAATATATGTTGAATGTTCATCTGGTTTAAATTCAGTATCCTTAGCTGTGTTATTTTCAACGATACGTGCACATTCACCGAATACCATCTTTTGACGATGTGCTTCAACTTCGTCTGTTCTTGTATAGTTAGGATCTGAATGCTTTACAACCCATGATGGATACATATAATACTTCAAGTATGTGTTAGGGAGTGTTGTTGGATCTAGTTTATAAACATCTGCAGCTTTCTTAAATGTGCTTTCCCAACTTGCTTCAGTATTCTTATCATAGTCACCGCCAACCCAGTAACCATTCTTAGAAACATATTCTTTCAACTGAGGCATCAAGTCATTACCTTGCTTGTCGCGAACATCTGTCCACCAACCGAAGTGATTTAGACCATAATATCTGAATACCAAATCATTACGATCTTTCTTTCCAAGGATAGCTGCCATTCTATCCATAATATCAATAGGCATATCACAGATATTAATAATCTTTGAGTTTGGTCTTAAACGACGAGTTGCTTCAGCAACAATAGCTGCAGGATTTGAGTAATTAAGCATCCAAGCATTTGGAGAATACTTTTCCATGTAATCAACTAATTGAACAACACCAGGAATTGAACGAAGTCCATATGCAATACCTCCGGGTCCTGTTGTTTCTTGACCAACTACGCCATGTTTTAATGGAATCTTTTCATCAAGGCTACGCATTGCATACTTACCTACACGAATTTGTGCCATAACGAAATCTACATCGGTAAATGCCTCCTCAGGGTCTGTAGTTGCTTCAAATTCAATTTCAGGTGCTCTTTCTTTAACAAGGATAGCAGTTGCATCAGCAATTTTCTTTTGACGTTCTGCGTCATTGTCATAAAACTTTAATTTTCTAAGTGGAAATTTGTCTAAACCATTTAATAATGTCAAAACAATGCCAGGTGTATATGTACTACCACCACCAGCAATCAAAACAGAAAACTTTCTATCATCTTTTGCGTTAACCATGAGATACCCTCCAAATTATATTGAATGACAACTTTTCTAAAAGCGCTTTCATCAATTGACAACTGCATTATTACATCAGAATTACTCGAATTCAATGATTCTAAGACATTAATGGAGGCATTTCGATAATAGAAAACTTTTTCAAAAAGTGAAATATATTTCAAAAAGGTGTTCAATTACTTTAATATCAAGTAATTGAACACCTTTTTAGGTTTAACTTTTAGTTCTTTTTCACTTTATTATTTGCCTTTATATAGACCAAATACGACGTTATCGGCACTGTCCAAATAACTCCTATCGTACAAATCAACGTCGTTAATATTTCCGCAACGACTAACTTATCGTTCAACACTTCAGTAAATTTATATCCTAATGAATGAATAACGAAAAATAATGGGAATGTTGAAGCAAAGAAATTAAACAGCAACGTATTTGTCTGTGTATTCAAAATTTTATTTCCAACTGAGAAGCCATCATCGAAAATTTCAGACGGTGTCAATGTTGGTTTGTTCTCGACGATTTCATTCAAACCGCTGGTAATTGCGACACTTGTTTCCGAAATCACTCCCAAACTATTGATGACAATAATTGAGATTGCTAATTGTGGATATGATATTCCGGCTGCCAAAGAGAATCCTTCGAGCTCATCTTGATTTTCCGCTGCCATCCCTTGAGCACTGGCCCAATATTCCAAAGGAATCATGATCAACAAAATCACGACCATGATCATCAAGGAAGTTTTAAACGCTGTACTGGCAGTGTTGGGATTATCAACGTTCATATAAATTGCCACTACCAAAATAATTATTGAAATGATACATGTTGTAATCAACGCATTGAAGCCGTCCGCAATCAGTATCAATAGCGCAATGATTGAGAAAACATTTATTCCTAAACCAAACAATAATGTGAATCCACGTGTACCTGTGACCAACAGTAGTAAGACAACGAAGGTCAAAAATAAATACAGCATTATTTCACCCTCTTTGTAATTACTTTACTGGCAATAAAACTCGTCACCGGAACTGTCAAAATAATTCCAATGGCACTGATTAAAAGTTGTGTCAGTCCAAGTCCCAAAGTCATTTCGACTGTATAACCGATTGAATTGCCATTGCTTAGGTACAATAAAACCACATTCAAGTTCTCAGCAATCACGATAAATAAGAGGATATTGATCAATGGTCCAATCAATTCCCGCCCGATATTGATACCTGATTTGAACAAAGTTGCTTCTTTAACATTGGCTAATTCTTTTTTCATTTCAATCAATGATGAAGAAATATCCATCGTCTCATCCAAAATAACCCCTAAAACGCTAAAGATAACTTGCGCAAAGAAAACGCCTTTGTACGGTTGCAATTCGAAATCATTCAATTCTACATGCACACCGCTATAACCAGACATATACAATACAAAGACGCTCAAGACTAGAGCTGTAGTCGTTGCAATGACTGTACTTGAGTACGCCATTAACGCTTGATAGCTCGGTCCTAAGATAACTAATAACGCCACTGCCGATATTAATAACGCCGTTATAACGGTCAGCGGTAGCAGAACACTATTGTGTGTTCTAATAATTATATTTAAGAATCCATAAAAAATAATGACATTAATTAAAATACTGATAAATAGCTTCCGTCGGTCGAATTTCATACAATACATTAAGAAAACGACTAAGCCAACAGTAAATACTAGTGCCGTGTCACGCTTCACATTTTTTGGTATATAAGTGTGCCCACTCTTAGTAAGAATAACTTGCTGCCCAGCCGTATATTTAATATCTGTTAACTGAGAATTGTAGTAAGTATTCTTGAAGGAAATTGTTTTTCCCTTGTTATTTGTATTCAGGAGACGACCCGTTACTCGTTGTGTAATCTGAGTATCGGTATTCTTATATTCGTCAGTTGAGGTACTCTTATCAAGTTGCTTTACTTGAGTAACCCTGATAATTGGATCGTGATACATGAAGCTGTCAAAGTATGTTAATCCAGTGACAAATGCCACAATTACTCCGACTAGCAACAGTATTCGTAATTTTTTTTTCATGAACTTGCCTCGAATTTCTCCCCTTTCTACATTATATGTTTTTGCAGAAAATATTTAATATTTTTTTCATTATAAATTTGAGGTTGACAAGATGGTCATGTTGAAATATATTTGAAACATCAAATTTGTTAGGAGATAGACATCATGAAAAATCTAAATTCTCTAAACATCGTAAATAATCGTTGGCAAAGCCGATAACTCAGATTGGTCCGATATGGATTCAGTCTGAATAGGATTGAATCCGTGTCGGCTTATTAAACTATGATAATTTCAAAGCCCGCATGGAAAAATTTTTAACAAATTTAGCCATGTGGGTATTTTATTTATTTAAGGCAATCCCACACTGTATGGGGTTGCCTTTTTAATTTGGGGGATATATACGATGAAACATACGAGAAGACTTTACGTAACACTAATTGCACTAGCAATGTTCTTAATTTTTGCATACTTTTATACCGGACGCGCTGATGACCAGAAACAAAACGCGATTCCAAAAGTTGGGGTTCTCCAACTGATGTCACATCCCGCTTTGGACCAAATCAATAAGGGAATTGATGACACATTAAAGAAAAATGGTTACATTGATGGCAAGAATGTCAAAATTGAATTTCAAAATGCCCAAGGAGATCAAAGTAATCTAAGAACTATCAGTAAACAATTCGTGCAAGATAACGTTGATGTAGCAGTCGGAATTGCCACTCCTTCCGTTCAATCATTGAAGAACGCTACTTCAAAAATTCCAATCGTCATGGGTGCTGTCACTGACCCAGAAGGCGCTGGTATCATCAGCAATAACCAAAAGCCTGGTGGCAATATCACTGGTGTTTCTGATCAAGCTCCACTAGAAGCTCAATTGGAATTAATGAAAAAAGTTATTCCTAATCTAAAATCTATCGGTATTATTTATACATCCAGCGATGCTTCCGCTACTAGCCAAATGAAGAAAATGGAAGCAATCGCCAAGAAACAAGGTTTAACAGTTAAGGTTTCCAGCATCAACTCAGTTAACGATATTCAACAAGTCGGAACAGCTTTAGCACAAGGCGTTCAAACAATCTACGTTCCAACCGACAACACCGTGGCCTCTGGTATGAAATTGCTTTCTTCCATCGCTGCTAAACAAAATATTGCTGTTTTCCCAGCCGCAACTACCATGGTTAAAGATGGCGGACTTGCTACAGTCGGACTCAGCCAATATGAACTCGGTGAAGAAACTGGTAAACATGTCGTTCGCATCTTGGAACACAAAGAGGATCCTGCAACAACACCTGTTACATTTATGAAGAAAGGCCACTTAATGCTCAACGAAAAGATGGCTCAAAAGCTCAATATTCAATTCCCAGATTCACTAGTTAAGGAAGCTCAAAAGAAAGGACAAATCATCAAATGAATTTAATCGTATCTACTATAAGTCAAGGTTTCATCTGGTCCATCATGGCCATCGGGTTATTCATTACCTTTCGGATTTTGGACTTTCCTGATATGACCGTTGAAGGAAGTTTCCCATTAGGTGCCGTCACTGCTATCAGCTTGATTCAAAGCGGTCACTCAACACTTTATTCACTCTTGATTGCCTTTATCTTTGGTTGTTTAGCCGGATTTGCGACCGCATTTCTCTACGCTAAACTCAACGTTCCCATTCTGCTAGCTGGAATCCTAACAATGACTGCCCTTTACTCAATCAACTTGAGAATCTTGGGTAAAGCCAACATGTCACTAACTAAATCAACTAATATCTTTAACCAATTCGGTTTAGATAAATTACCAACCAACTTTAACGGCATCATCTTAGGTATCGTTATTATTGCTTTAATAATCTTCCTATTAATTATCTTTTTAAACACTGAAAAAGGTCAGGCTGTTATCGCAACTGGTGATAACGAAACAATGGCCGCATCCCTTGGTATCAATACAACCGTCATGAAATTTATCGGCTTGATGGTTTCTAACGGAATCGTTGCTTTAACTGGTGGCTTGATTGCCCAACAGAATGGTTTCGCCGACGTCAACATGGGTATCGGTGTCATCGTTATCGGACTTTCTGCCATCATTATCGGTGAAGTTATCTACCCTGACGTTCCATTGAGCGTTCGTCTGATTACCATTGTCATTGGTAGTATCGTCTACCGTTTAATTTTGATGATCGTATTACAATTAGGCTTCAACACCAACGATTTGAAACTTATTTCAGCTATCATCTTGGCTCTTTGCTTGGCATTACCAACAATTCGAGCACAATTCCTACATACTTTGAGAAACGGGGTTAAAACGAAATGAAACCATTACTAGAAATTAAAGACGCCGTTAAAACTATTTACAACGACGATGACAATTTAAACATTTTAAATAACATTAATTTAACCATTAATCCCAAAGATTTCTTAGTTGTCCTCGGAACAAATGGTGCTGGTAAATCAACATTATTGGACGCTATTACCGGAACTAACCAACTAACATCGGGCAAAATTTTGTTAAATGGCGACGACATTACCGGCGAAAACTTAGCCAAACGTAGCCGTCACATCAGCCGAGTTTATCAGGATCCAAAATCTGGTACAGCTCCCAGAATGACCGTGGCTGAAAATCTATTGTTGGCCAAAAGACGTGGCTTACCCAGACGTTTAAGATTACGTAAATTAAATGACCATATGGAAGAATTCAAAAAATTAATTTCAAACTTGCCAACATTGGATAATCGCTTGAATACATTTACTGAAAAGCTCTCAGGTGGTCAAAGACAGACGTTGAGTTTCTTAATGGCAATTATCCAGAAGCCTGAATTACTGCTGTTAGATGAACATACAGCGGCTCTGGATCCACAAACAAGCAAAGACTTGATGGCATTAACTAATCGTATCATTTTGGAAAAAGAACTGACTTGTATGATGATTACACATGACCTTTCGGACGCATTGCAATATGGCAATCGTTTGGTTGTTTTGAAGAAAGGTGAAATTATTTTAGATTTGAATCAGGAAGAAAAGAATAAGTTAACTGAGGCTGACTTGTTGCAGTACTTCTAGAGGATATTAAAAAACGCAATCCAGATTTTGGATTGCGTTTTTCTTTACTCAATTTTGAAAATGTTATTTATAAACGTCAGTAGCTTTAACCCATTCGTTAGTTGCTACACGGAACATTTTTTCACCGTTGATTGTTGCGTATTGGTCTGTGTACCACTTTGAATCACCACTTAAACCACGGTTTGTAATATCTTTACCTTCAATAGTGTAAAGGTGTTTGAAGTCACCACTGTTTGTTGTAACAATGCCTTCTTCCATAGTTGAAACTGGTCTGTTCTTTGTAACCTTAAGTTTAAGGTCCTTGTTGCCACTCTTATCAAACTTGATGTTTGCTTCGTTAGCATTTACAAATGAATAGCCAGCTGGTGCTGAAATTTTTGTATCAAAACTTGCTTTACCATTTAGTTGTTGGTAACCTACTTCATCACCATCTTGATCTACAAACGAAACACGAACTTTTTGTGAGACATAACCACCATGACTACCATGTTTAACTGAGGTATTACTTCCATTATGAGTGGCAGTAGGTGCATTCTTTTTAACGTTGATGATTGCCGCATATGATGTAACTCCACCGTTGGTTTGAGAAGCAATAACCGCATTTTGATCAGGTATAACAGTATATCCTTCGGGAGCTGTAACTTCTCTAGCAGAAACAGTCTCCAGAATATTCTTATTCTTCAAGCTATCAGTCTTAACTTGTTTATTATTTTCATCAACAAAAATAATTTGCACTTCAGAATTATTAACTTTTTGAAGTGTTACTTTACCATTTTTATAGTCCAAAATTTCATATCCTTCAGGAAGAGTTACATTGCCTGCTCTAACCTGTTTTGTTACATCTATTAAGTTGAGCTTGTCTGGCAACGTCTTATCTGTTGTTCCTTTGGGATATTCGACGTCTACCGTAACTCTAGGTACATTGACAACCTTAACATCTAAGCCATTCACATCAGATGCAATGTTGATATCGGTTGAATCAACAGCCAATTTGTAGTTTTCTGGTAAATTCAATTTACTGACGGAGAACTTAGTAGCATCCGGTGTAACATAAATAGATCTTTTAGCCGACCATAAAAATTCACCATCTGTAATTTGCTTTCCATCTGCATCAATATAATGCACACTAATTTCCCTTGTTTCTGGTGCTGGAGATATTACGGGTGGTGTTGCTCCACCATCAGCAGCCATGGCAGTAATGCTACCCACATTCACACTACCTAGAATACTTGAAAACAATAAACCTGTAATAATTAAGCTCTTCCCTAATTTCATCTCATTTTCCTCCGAAAAAAAATTATTCCTTACATTCAATAAGGCAAGAACAATATATTATATCCAAAATATTTTAGCAATAAATAAATCACATATTTAAATTTAGTTGAGTTTTTTATTAATTTAGCTAAAATTAGGTAATTATATTTAACTAGCTTATTTTTATAAATTCGTAATATTTTAATTATGTAAGCGTCAATTTATCAGATTATTTTAATCTAAAAATAATGTATTGGTAACATTCACCAAATCATTATGAAAATTGTAAATTTTCTTTACTAAGTCGATTTTGGGATAAAAAAAAGACCATGAATCATAAATCGATTCACAGTCATTTCTGCAATTAATTTAGGCAATATCTGAAGCTTTTAGCCATTCATTTGTTGCGACACGATAATATTTAACATTATTGATTGTTTGCATTTGATCAGTAGCCCAGGCTGAGCTCTTACCCAAACCACGGTTACTTACTTGTTTACCATTGCCATCATAAAGTGGTGTGTAGTCAACATTCTTAGTTGTAACAGTCTTTCTGTCAGCTTTTTCAGCAGTTGAATTAGTATCAGTATTTTCGTTTGTTTGTGAAACTACAGTTACTTTATCAGCTGGAACCCATTCTGTTGTAGCGACTTGATAATAAGCTTTGCCATTAAGAACTAGTTTGTTGGCTGTCTTCCAATCACTGTTTGCCCCCAATAAACGACTCGTAATAGCCTTGCCATCAACGGTATACAACGTTGTAGCGGACTTTCCAACTCTTACTGTAGCGGTAAATGGTGTGATACCTTCAACATTCTTAGTAACGGTAATCATTTGTGTATTGCCATCACTTTGAAGTGTTAGGTCATTACTGATAACTGTGTAACCTGCAGGGATTTGATCAGCAGTCAAAGTTACTTTGTCACCGACTTTATCACCGAATACTTGAGTTCTTCCGGCTTCAGTTGCGTCAGAAGTTTTGAAAATCACTGTATTTGAAACTTGTCTGTCAACAGGAACGTTATATTCCTTGCCTGCTTCCAAAGTAATTGTCTTATTGGCATCCTTTGGCCATGAGCAACCGGCAGGTAATGTTGAAAATGTGTAGGCATTACCATCGCCACCGTTAATTGTTTCTGTCTTAACTAGGCCATTGTTTTGGTCAACAAAGTTAACTTTGACAGAAATCATTGGTGTAATTTCAACGCCAACACTACCTGTACTACTATCTGTAAAAACTGGTTTTTCACCATCAATTAAAGTATAGCCATCTGGAACCGTTGTAATAGGAGCTCCCACAGTACCAGTTACTTTAGTTGGGGGTATTGGCAGCTGAACCCCTGCTCTATCATAATAAGTCACTGAATTTGTAACATCTTTATCAGCTTGTGTAACGGCAGCTGCATCGTCTGATGCGTGAACTGTTGCGGGCGTAACAATTGTTCCAAGTACCATACCTGAAACCAAAACTCCACTTAATAGTAATGATGTACTCTTTTTCAAAATAAACCCTCCGTATTCTCTTATACTCATTCCTAATATTAGTTTAGTCAAACATATGTTTCAAGCTGATATTAAATATATTATTAAGTCGCTTCCGTCTATTGAAATATGCCGTTTCCAGAGCAGAGAGTATTCATCTGCTGCGCGGTACGATTCAAACCAAAGAGCGGTCTCGAATCTCGGTTGAAGCCTTTCCAAAACCCGGAAAGTCTCCAACACGCCCAGTGGTGTAATGGCTAAAGCCATAACGCCACTTCCGCTGCAGGTAAATACTCTCTGCTCTTCCAACTAATTTATCTTTTTGGATAAATAATCCACTGATTTTTTAGATAAGATACAGCCGAAACAGATTATCTATCAGCACAATATCCGACTTATAAAGTCTATTCCTGCTTTGTTAGGTTCTTAAACGCCAAATCCCTCTGGAATTCCCAATGCCACACGTGCATAACGGCTCATCTTGCCTATATTCCAAACGGGGTACCAGACTAGCTGAATCTCACAGGATTTAATTCCCTCAACTGATTCAGCCGCATTTTTGATTGAATCATGCAACATATCGCTCAAAGGGCAGCCCATTGTCGTTAATGTCATCGTTATAACGGCTCGTTGGTCATTTTCAACTTCTACATCATAAATCAATCCCAAATTAACAATGTCGATACCAAGCTCGGGATCAATGACTTTTTCCAACGCTTCCTTAACTTGATCTTTCTTTTCTACCATATTCAGTATCCTCAATCTTTATTACTTAACTAGAAAAAATCCTTTAGTTGAGCTTTTTCATGGACAAATAGTTTATCCAAAGTTTCAATTTCATCTGTATTTCCGAGAACATTTCCCACTTTAAATGAATCCGTCAATGATTGGTAACCAAACATCGCCTTAGTCAACGTCTGTATATCAACGATTACTTCGGGAATCTCACTGTCGGATTTTTCAATATTGACCACGCCATCTTTCACAGATAACGTCCAGATATGATTATTCCAACTCAAAGAATCATTGACCTCTAAATTGATTGACTCAATATTATCAACTTGCACTGGATAATCAGTGAAGAACTTTTTAATATCAACGATTCGAGCCATTTTGGCTGGCTTAATTTCGACTTTAGCATCTGTTGGATTCGTGGAAAAATTATTAATTCTAAGATTCGTATCTGTTGAATTAATAACAATATCTTTATAAATCGAACGATGTTTATTTATAAAATGTATCAATCCTAAAAAGGTATCTGGTGTCTGATAATACATATCTTGGACGATAAATGTACCGTTATGGAATGCATAACGCATATAACCACGAACTTCATCCGTTGCATCATAGTATACCGCCAATAAATCATCCGGATACCAAAGTGCTAGATTTTTCCACCACCAAGTTTTTCTAGCCACTGTTCCTGATGTATTAACTGACGCAAATAAATCACCAATCACATCTTGAGCTTGGGAGTATTTATAGCGCTTCAATCGACCCATCGAGGGCTTGCTGTAACGAGCCAATTTCGTAAATGGCATAGTTATCTTCAAGTTTTCAAAAACCTGCTCATAACCAAAACGACGGTAATAATCGTAAGAAAATGGTCCCAAATATGACAGTGTTGTACCATTTCGATACATATCAGTGAATGCTTGATCCATCAAGGTATCGACACCGTTACTCTGCATATATTCTGGGGCACTCATGACGTTGGCAATTCCTGACATGTCAAACTCTTTACCGAAGAAATTAACTTTGAAAGGTACACAAGTAATCGATACCTGCAACTGCCCATCATCTTTGATTCCATAAACTTTTGAATGCTCAAATTCACGTTTCAAAAATTCCTTTTCGGCGTCACTTTCAGGCTCATCAAACGAGTAAAAAAACAAATCTCGATACTGCTCATAATCATTTTTATCTAACAAATATGTTGTTTTTGACAAGTTCCTCACCACTTTCTTCAAAACAGTCAATTTAACTGTATTATACAGGGTTCAACAAAAAAGCACCCTATTTTAGGATGCTTACCTTATCCAATCGAACCTTCCATCTCATAACTGATCAGGCGATTCAATTCCACCGCATATTCCATTGGCAATTTTTTCGTAAATGGTTCCACAAATCCCATAACAATCATTTCCGTAGCCTTGGCTTCAGAGATTCCACGGCTCATCAAGTAATACAATTGCTCTTCCGAAATCTTAGAAACCCTAGCCTCATGTTCCATTGAAACGTTAGCATTATCAATTTCATTATATGGAATTGTATCTGACGAAGACTCGTTATCCATGATGATAGTGTCGCATTCAACGTGTGCCTTTGAACCATCCGAATGTTTTCCAAAACGAACGGTCCCACGATAATCAACGGAGCCACCAGTTTTAGCAATGGACTTAGAGACAATTGAACTCGAAGTATTCCTGGCGTTATGAATCATTCTGGCACCTGAATCTTGATGAATTCCGTTACTGGCAACCGCAATTGACAACATTGTTCCACGAGCATTTTCGCCATTCAAATACACGCTTGGGTATTTCATGGTAACTTTGGAACCTAAATTTCCGTCGACCCACTCCATCGTGGCGTTTTCTTCTGCAGCGGCCCGTTTAGTTTCCAAACTATAAACGTTATCGGACCAATTTTGTATCGTTGTATAACGGCAATACGCATCTTTTTGAACGTTCACTTCGACCACCGCGGCATGCAGACTGTCAGAAGAATAATTGGGGGCAGTACACCCTTCAACGTAATCAACTTTGGCACCCTCATCCACAATGATCAAAGTTCGTTCAAACTGTCCGGAGTTTTCAGAATTCAAGCGGAAATATGACTGAATCGGAATATCGGAACGCACGCCCTTTGGTACATAGATGAACGAACCACCAGACCAAACGGCACCATTTAAAGCTGCAAACTTGTTATCACTGGGCTTGACCAATTTACCAAACCACTTCTTGAATAGCTCGGGATATTCCTTCAAAGCCGTATCCGTATCAGTGAACAGAATTCCCATTTTCTCAAATTCATCACGCATATTGTGGTAGACCACTTCAGATTCATATTGAGCTGACGAACCAGCTAAATATTTTCTTTCGGCTTCGGGAACTCCTAAACGGTCAAAAGTCTGTTTCATCTTATCAGGGACATCATTCCAGTCCCGATATTTTTTATCAGTCATTTTTTGATAATAATACATATTTTCCAAATCCAAATCAGATAAATCTGGTCCAAAATTGGGCATTGGTAACTTTTTATATAATGCATATGATTTCAAACGATAATCCAACATCCATTGGGGCTCTTGCTTTTCAGCCGAAATTTGACGAACCGTTTCTTCCGTTAAACCACGACCAGTAGAATATTTTGGTTCAATGTCATCGTGAAAACCATATTCATAATCTGAATCATTTAAATCAATCATCGACTTCTTCTCCTAATGATTTTCTCAAGGCCCACCAACAAAGTGTGGCGCATTTTATTCGTGCTGGAAATTGCATGACACTGGACAAGATTGCCGCATCACCAAGTTTTTCCAAGTCGGCATCCGAACGTTTTTTACCCATCACCATGTCGGAAAATATCTGTGCCATTTCCAAACTATCAGCAGTAGTTTTGCCAATCACCGCATCGGTCATCATGCTAGCTGACGACTGGCTGATCGTACACCCTTCACCAGTAAAGCCGATGTCAGCGACTTTCCCATCAACCAAATTGACTTCCAAGTTAATTACATCGCCACAAGTAGGATTTTTTAAAGTCACTTTATCTGTCGCATGTTCCAAATTGTGTTTGTGATGTGGATGCTCTGAATGGTCCAATATCACTTCACGGTATAAATTGTTCAACCCTGACAAACTCATACTTTAAAGAACTCCTTTGCATCTTTGATGGCATAAATCAATTGGTCAATGTCCTCAACGGTATTATAAATATAAAAACTAGCTCGAGCTGTTGCCACTACATTTAAATATTTCATCAGTGGCTGGGCACAATGGTGTCCCGCTCTGACCGCTACTCCATCCATATCTAAGGCTGTTGCCAGATCATGTGGATGGAGATTTTTTAAATTAAATGATATAACGGCGTTACGATTGATTTGATTTTGTGGTCCATAGACTGTTACACCAGGAATCTCCAATAATTTAGGTAACGCATATTCAACTAAGTGTTTTTCATATTCAGCAATATTTTGCATGCCAATCTCAGTCAAATAGTCGATTGCTTTACCTAATCCAATTGCCCCAGCGACATTTTGTGTCCCAGCTTCAAACTTCCAAGGAATATCAGTCCAAGTACTTTGATATTTTTCGACAAAATCGATCATCTCACCACCATATTGATATGGTGACATTGCTTTTAACAAATCACTCTTACCGTAAAGTACGCCAATACCCATTGGTGCCAACATTTTATGACCCGAAAAAGCATAAAAATCTACATCCAAGTTTTGAACATCGACTGGTTGGTGTGGGACTGCTTGAGCCCCATCAGCCACTATAACGGCGTTATGTAGATGTGCCATTTGAGCTAGTTTTTGAATATCATTCGTAACTCCTAGCACATTACTAGCATGAGCGATGGCAACAATCTTAGTTTTAACAGTGATTTTCTGTTCAGCATCAGCCATATCCAACTGCCCATCAGCTGTTAATTCAATATATTTCAAAGTGGCGTGTTTTCTTAAAGCCAGTTGTTGCCACGGAATCAGATTACTGTGGTGCTCCATATATGAGACGACTATCTCGTCCCCAGCAGAAACATTTTCTTCACCATAAGTAGCTGCCACTAAATTCAAGCTGTCAGTCGTACCTTTGGTAAAAATGACTTCTCGACTTTCCTTGGCATTGATAAACTTTTGTACCTTGCCACGTGCTGCTTCATATTCTTCGGTAGCACGCTCGCCCAAAGTATGGACACTCCGGTGAGTATTAGCATTGTCGTTTTGATAGTAACGGACCATTTCATCAAGCACTGCTTGTGGTTTTTGACTTGTAGCGGCGTTATCCAAGTATACTAATGGCTCATTGTTAACTTTTTGATTGAGAATTGGAAAATCATTACGAATTTTCAGAAACTTGTTGTCCATTTTCCAACTTCCTCTCGATTGTCTGAACTAATTGTTCGCGGATCTGTTTTGATGGAATTGAAACGAGTACATCACCCAAGAAACCACGAATAACTAAGCGTTGAGCAGTTTTCTTATCAATCCCACGACTCATCAGATAATACAATTGCTTTTGATCAACTTGACCAACACTGGCCGCATGACCTGCTAAAACATCATTTTCATCAATTAATAAAATGGGATTAGCATCCCCATGTGCTTTACTAGACATCATCAAGACCCGATTTTGTTGCTCGGCATTAGAACCAGAAGCACCGTTAATGATGTGACCAATACCGTTAAAAATCAGGCGTGATCGATCCATGATGATCCCACGTTGATTGATATTTCCAATCGAATGCTTGCCATAGTTGGTTACACGCGTGTTGATTCCTTGTTGCTGACGACCAGACGTAATATCAACAACTTTAATTTCCGAATGCGAACCTTCACCATACAAATCAGTGTCAAAGTCAGCGATAGTATTGCCGCTATTCATCATCCCAATTGACCAATCAACATAGGCGTTTTGTCCCACGTAAGCTCGACGGCTTAAATAGGAAGTAACGTTCTCTCCTAATTCATCGACTGCCGCATATTTAATATTGCTATTGGCTTCAGCAACTATTTCCACGATACAGTTGGCAACACTATCTTGATCACCCTTAGTGGTCATTTTTTGAATGAATGAAAATTGCGTATTCTCTTCGGCCACAATCAAAATATGTGAAATAAATGGTGTCTGGGAATCCTGTTCAAAATTAATTTCAATTGGTTCATCAATCACCGTATTCTTGGGCACGTAGAGAAATACCCCTTGATTCATAAAGGCTGTGTGATAAGCAGTAAATTTATTTTCATCAGGTTTAATAACTTTTTGCATATAATATTTTTGCAATAATTCTGGATAATCATTAATTGCATCAAAAATATCAGTTAATACGTAATTTTGATTGGATGGCAATGATGTTCTAATTCGTTTAGAAACATCTGGCGTCATTTGCCAATTATGAAAATCGAATCGTTGGATTTCTGGCAAAGGTAATTCATCCATAACGTCCAAAGCCATCCGTCTTTTTTGAATAAACCACTCTGGCTCATTATTTTCAGTAGCGATTTGTACTAATTTATCCGGCGTCATAACGCTACCTCCTAATCTTCATCAACCAATTTAACATCAAGTCCCAGTTCATCCCGCAAACCAGCGTAACCTTCTTTTTCAAGTTTCAAAGCCAGGTCAGCTGGACCAGTTTTGACAATTCGACCACCCATCATTACATGGACAACATCAGGTTGAATGTAGTTCAAGAGACGTTGATAGTGCGTAATAATCAATGCACCAAAATTATCGCCACGCATGGAATTAACACCTTTGGAGACAACTTTTAGCGCATCAATATCTAGGCCAGAATCGATTTCATCTAGCAAGGCAAAATTGGGCTTGATCATCAATAATTGGAGAATTTCGTTACGCTTCTTCTCACCACCGGAAAAGCCTTCATTAAGATATCTCTCAGTCATTTTTTGACTCATATCTAAGAGTTCCAAATTTTTATCTAATTCTTTGAGGAAATCCATCACTGAAATTTTATCATCTTCGGGACGGCGAGCATTGATGGCAGCACGCAAAAATTCAGCGTTAGTAACACCTTGAATTTCGGCAGGATACTGCATTGCCAAGAACAAACCTTTACGAGCTCTTTCATCGACAGGCATTTCCAAGATACTTTCACCATTCAACAAAATATCCCCTTGAGTAACGTGATAATTGGATTGCCCCATAATTGTTTGCGACAAAGTAGATTTACCAGTACCGTTGGGACCCATAATGGCATGAATCTCGCCAGTTTTCATTTCAAGATTGACACCTTTGAGAATCTCTTTTTTGGTTTTACGTTCTTCGTCTTCAATTTCAACATGCAAATTCTTAACTTCAAGTGTGGCCATATTTTCCTCCAAATTGTTACAGATAAAGTCATTATAGCTTATATATCGACAACTTTTTGTTAAGCTTTATTATCAATATATTTATATTTGAGACAATAGTAGTAAAATTACTAATATACGTATTTTAGTAAGTAATCATGAATTATCGAATTGAGGGGAGAAATAAATATGTTTAAAAAGGGAAATAACATATTTAGTCTACTGATCATAATCCTATCTGTTTTTATGACCAGCTCAGTAAATATCATTAATGCGGCTGATAGTTCCACTCCAGAGACTACATCCGTAACAAATCAAACGAATAGTGATCAAAATACCGATGCTACTCAAACAACTGCCAAAGATTGGGGCAGTCAACTTATTACTAAGGTTCAATTACAAAATGCCAAGGGTAAGCCTCAAAACACCTTTGATCCGTACGACACCATCAGAGCTTACTGGGAATTTGCTACTCCAAAGGGTGGCGTAAATGAGGGTGGCGTAAATGAGGGTGACACAATTACTGTCACCGTTCCCAAAGAATTAGTTATTACCAGTGATGTTACTGCACCACAACCAGTAACTGAAATACCTGGTGGAAAACAAATTGGTACAGCTACCTTAAATAAAACAAATCGAACTGTAACCATCAAATTCAATAATTATGCAGCTAATAAATCAAAGACTGATACTGTCACAGGTTCATTTTTCGTCAGTACTAGTTGGAATTTGAACCTAGTCCAAGAACATCAAAACGTTCCTATTGATTGGAACGTTAGTGGTACAGCTACAAACAATAGCGATTCGACAGGCAGTGCTTCAGTCGGACAAGCCTCTGTGACTGATCCTAATGAAATTCTTTACAAGTACGGTAGCTACATCGAAAATGGTGACATTATTCAATGGACCGTCCGAGTTAACTATAAGGGCGAAAAAATTCCTGATGCCATTTATCGAGACACATTAGGGAAAAATCAAACCCTATTAAATGATGCTGATCATCCGATTACAGTTAATTCTGCCACCGCTGATCATACGACCGGTAATATCACTAATGATGCTGTAAACAAATTTGCAGATATCAACGCAACAACAACTGAAGATGGGTTTGATGTAAACTTAGGTACTATTGATCAAACTGCAATCATCACTTACTACACTAAAATCGATAATTTAGCTGAAAAGTCAACCTCTTATTCAAATACTGGTGACTTACTTTCCAATAAAGATGAACTACAAAATATTACAATCAACCAACCGAATACAACGCTTGGTAGTGATGCACACGATGGTGACCAAGTAACTTCAATTATGGGTCACAAGATTTGGAATGTTCCTGCTGGGACCCAGTTACCTGATTCTGTCACAATCAATTTGATTCAAAATGGTAATTCAGCAACACCCTATGCTTCAAAAACAATTAAAGCTGATACCAATTGGTCATATGTTTTCAATAACTTACCTAAATATGATAATGATGGTAATGCTTACAACTATACCGTTCAAGAGACTCCTGTTACTGGTTTCACATCTATTACTGATCCAACCAATTATGATATTACTAACGTTTTATCCAAAATGAAGGTTACTAAGGTTTGGAACGATGGTAATAATGCAGATCAACATAATCCTGTTCTTACCGGTATTTATGGTGATGGCGCCCCTAAAAATAACGTCTTCGCTTTGAGTGCCGACAATAATTGGACCTATACTTTGGAGAATTTACCATCAAATGCCAATTGGACTGTTTCAGAAATCGGTTATATAGATAACGATGGTAAAGATGTTTTTACTTGGTCTGCACCCAAAGGTTATATTGCCACTCAGACAACAAATAATGGTAACAAGTTTGATAAAACCATTACTAATACACTTGCGACAAGCTTAACAGTAAACAAAGTTTGGGACGACGGCGGCAATAAAAATGTTACCAACCCTGCTTCTGTTCAAATTCAACTATATCAAAATGACAATAAACAAGGTGACCAACCACTAGGCGATCCAGTTACCTTGAATTCTGATAATAACTGGACATATAAATTTGGCGCCAATGATCCAAACAATACCGCAAGCGAAACTAACCAGTTACCAAAATATGATGCTGACGGCAATGAAATAACTTACTCGGCCCAAGAAGTAACCGTACCTGATGGATATACCATGTCATCTGAAATTGATAAAACAAAAGAAACCATCACCAATACATATAAATCAACAACCACACCAACCGACGATACACGCGACTTTACCGTCAACAAGATTTGGTCTGATAATGATAGTTCCAAACGTCCTAGTTCTATCACGGTGTACTTAACAGCCAATGGTACAAAAACCGGCGACCCTGTAACTATCAAACCTGATACTAATGGTAAATGGTCTTATACATGGACTGGTTTAGCTAAGAATGACGCTGATGGCAAAGCTATTCAATACTCAGCTGATGAAGATAATGTTAATGATTATGACAAAAAGATTGTCGATAATACAGATGATACTGTCACAACAATCACCAATACGTTAGACAAAACACCTGGTGGCAACACTGGTGACACAACAACTAACGTGAAGGTCACTAAAATATGGAGCGATAATAATAATCAAGACAAGCTTCGTCCTTCATCAGTAACAGTTAATTTATTAAATGCTGACGATACCAACGTTGATTCAACAGTCCTCAATTCGGACAACAACTGGACCCACGAATTCACTGGACTTGATAAGTCTACGAAATATCATGTTACTGAAGATGATGTTGATAACTACACAACTAACATTAATCAAACTGATCCAGCTGACGTAAAGATTACCAATACCCACACACCTTCAACAACAACCACAACTGATGACAAAACTAACTTGAATGTAACTAAGACATGGAGCGATAGTAACAACAAAGATAATCTTCGCCCTAGTCAAGTTACTATTCACCTCTTCAAAGATGGTAAAGAAGTTGACTCATCTGCTCTAAACGCAGACAACAACTGGGCCCACAACTTCACAGGACTCGACAAGGCTTCGACCTATACGGTTTCTGAAGATGCCGTTTCTGGTTACACATCTAACATTGATAAGACAAGCGCCACCAATGTGAAAATCACCAACACTCACACGCCAAGCACAACAACTACAAAAGACGATAAAACTAATCTAACTGTCAATAAACTTTGGAATGACAGCAATAATAAGGATAATCTACGTCCTAGCCAAGTAACCGTTCATCTTTTGAAGAATGGCTCAGTAATTGGTCAAGCGGTTCAATTGAGTTCACTCAATGCTTGGTCATACACTTGGAATAACTTGGACAAGAATGGCAACTACAGCGTTCAAGAAGATGCTGTTTCTGGTTATACTGCTGCTCAATCAACCAATAACAACGTTATAACGATTACCAATACTCACACACCAAAGACACCAGGAAACCCAGATAATCCTGATAACCCTGGCACTCCATTTACTCCAGACAATCCTGGTGGTAATAATGGAAACAACGGTAGCAATGGCGGTACTGGCGACCAAATAAATACAGATAACGGTGGCGGCGGTTCTGACACAACTACCGACTTCACACCTAACAATCCAATGGTTCCATCTGTTCCTTATCAAAGGACTAATACTTCAAATAGTCTTTTGCCTCAGACCGGTTCCAAAGATGCCAATATTCTCTACTCAATTTTGGGAGTATTGATCTTAGGATTCATTTCAATCTGTGAACTAAAACGTAAAAGAGCATAAAAAAATTCCTAGCAGAAAATTATCCTGCTAGGAATTTTTTTATTTTTCATTTTCATATTGTTTACGTAATGCATTAATTCTCAATTCAACTACTTCATTCCGATTGATCTTGGCAAAAGCCGCAGCTTCCGTCAACAAGCCTTTAACCTCTTCGGCAGACTTACTTTGACCAATAGCAATCTTGGCCGCCAACAACTTCAAACGTGGCAAGTAGTATGTCATATGTTCCTCAGCACACAACTTGATTCCACGGTTAACTAAATCAGTCCCCTTATCATAATCTTCCACCTTAATATAGAAGGAAGCCGTGAAAAAGATAACTGTCAATAAGCGCAGATAATCGTTCACTGTATTCTTAGGGTAAGTTTCGTTTTCATGTAACTTGATAAAATTCCAAGCTTTTTCAAAATAAAAATTAGCTTCTTTGATTTGATTGATTCGAGAATAGAAGGTTCCCAAGCCAATATAAGCGATATACGAATAAATTGTCTGATGTTTTTCGTCTAAATCGTCCAAAATCTGTGAGAAGTAGAAAAACATCTCTTCCGGCTTGCCATTAGTTAACGTCGTAAATAAGCCTTTTTGGTAGTAATACTGGAGTTTTAAGGTCGTGTTATTGATCGTATTAACATCGATTTCACTCAAACCTTGAGCTACTTCAGGATAACTTTCCATCATAAATTTCTTTTCAATCTGCTCTATCACCCGACGCATATGAGCTGTGGAGTCGGTTGAATTTTTATAGAGATCATCCACTGATAATCCCAAGCGCTCACAAAGTTTATTCAAGATATTCAATGAAGGTACACGGCCGTTATTCTCAAATTTGCTCAAGGTCGATTGCGTACAAATACCCTCGCACAGCTTTACCTGCGACATTTTTAATGACTTTCTCCGTTCAATAAAAATATTAATATCCATAGTTTTGTCCTCGCTACATCTTCAAATCCCTTAGATAAATTATGCGGAATAAAAGGTAAAGTTTTGCCTTATATCCCGCATAATTATATAGATTCGAAAAGTCTCTTTACTATTACCTTATATTATCTAATTTATAGGACGATTTGTAAATATATATAAACAAATTTATATTGAATCACAAAACAAGAATATTTATCAAAAATATTAATCATTTAACTTTACACCTATCTTTTTCATTATAATGTGAAAAAACATATGACATTTTCACAAGACTGCGTTATCATATAATCCATATTATTAATACAAGTGTTCATGAAACGTGAACAAAAGAGGATGAGGTATATATATGGCTAAGGAAAAACTAAGTCGCAGTTTGTCTTCAAGACAAATGCAAATGATTGCTTTGGGCGGAACCATTGGGGTTGGTCTGTTCATGGGATCAGCTTCTACTATTAAATGGACTGGTCCGTCAGTGTTGTTGGCATACGCATTGGCTGGATTGATTCTATATATGGTAATGCGTGCTTTGGGTGAAATGCTTTACGTTGACCCTGCTACTGGTTCATTTGCCAAATATGCGACCGAATACTTACATCCTGTGGTTGGTTATTTAACAGCCTGGAGCAATGTTTTCCAATATCTAGTTGTTGGTATCAGTGAAGTTATCGCTGTCGGAACATATCTTGAGTTTTGGTTCCCAACGATGCCGAAATGGATTGCCGGTGTCATCGTTGTAGTAACGTTATGTTTAGCCAATTTAACTTCTGTTAAAGCTTACGGTGAATTGGAATTCTGGTTCGCTTTGATCAAAGTTTTCACAATTATTATGATGATTATCTTAGGTTTCTTCGTTATCGTCTTCGGTGTTGGTAACGGCGGTCATCCCGTTGGTATCAGTAATCTTTGGACAAACGGTGGATTCTTCACTGGTGGTCTGAAAGGCTTTGTTTTTGCGCTTTCGATTGTTGTCGCCTCATATCAAGGTATCGAAGTTATCGGTGTTACCGCTGGTGAAGCTGAAAATCCTCAAGAAAATATCGTTAGAGCCATCCGTTCAATCGTTGGTAGAATTTTAATTTTCTATATTGGTGCCATTTTCGTTATCGTTTCAATCTATCCTTGGGATAAATTAGGTACAATTGGATCACCTTTCGTTGAAACTTTTGCTAAAGTTGGTATCACATTTGCGGCCGAAATCATTAACTTTGTTATGTTGACAGCTGCCATGTCCGGATGTAACTCAGGTATTTTCAGTTCCAGTCGTATGCTTTATACACTCGGTTTGGAAAAACACTTACCTAAGTCATTCGTAAAGCTTTCGAGACACAACGTTCCATACATCCCCGTTATAACGATATCTGTCGGTATTCTAATCGGACTAATTTTGAACTACACATTGCCACTATTCCTACACACATCAAGCAACATCTTCGTTGTCGTGTACAGTTCCAGCGTCTTGCCAGGTATGGTGCCATGGTTCGTTATCCTCTTGAGTGAATTGAGATTTAGAAAAATCAATCACAAAATGATGGAAACTCACCCATTCAAAATGCCACTCTATCCAATCAGTAATTACCTAGCAATCATCTCTCTCTTAATTATATTAGTTTTCATGTTCCTAAATCCAGAAACAACTGTTTCACTAATGGTTGGTGTCGTCTTCTTAGTCGTTATGACGATAATTTATTTCTTTAAAGAACGCAATAAAGCTCCTGTTACAGCTGAAATTGAACCAACAGAAGTTGATGATGAAGAATTAGATTAGTCGCTGCCGTTTCCAGAGCTGATGAATACACTCAGCTCTTCCAACTAATTTTTTAGAATAAAATGTACTAACTTAATCACACGAAAAGAGGAACTTTATCACACTTGAGATAATCAAGTATGGTGAAGTTCCTCTTTTCGTTTTCAATATTATTTTTTAAATGAATTCACTAACGTCTTTAATGTCATAACGAACCGACTTTGTATATGTACTCTCTGGTTTACCAATAGCAACAGCTGTAACGGGGATATAACGCTCGCTATCCAAGTCAAATGTTGAGGCAACTTTATCAAAGAAGTAACCTGACATAGGATTTGCTTCATATCCGTGAGCTCTAGCAATCAATAGCAATTGCATTGCGGCCATACTGCCGTCGATTGTAGCGTCCTTTTCCAAGAAACTTCTGTCAGCGTGTTCGTACAATGGCAAGAATGTCTTGAAGACTTTGTCACGTTCCTCTGGAGAAATTTGACCATTCTCACAAGCTTTATTCCAAACGTCACGGTACTTGTAGTGTGATTGTGTATCACCTAAAACGAAGATAACTGCGGAAGCACTGTCGATTTGTGGGTAGTTGAATGGCATCATAACTGAGTGTGCCTTTTCCTTACCCTTAGCGTCATCACAGACAACGAAGTGCCATGATTGTAAGTTACATGCTGAAGGGGCTGAAATTGTCTCCTTGAGCATCTCAGTGATCTCTTCACGTGGAATAACTACATCACTTTGGAACTTACGATATGAGTGCCGGTTTAACATAATATCTTCAAAATCATTGTTTACTAACTTTTTTGTTTCGTCCATAAATGTTTCTCCCATCACAATTATTAATATCTTAATTATACCGCGTAATCGTTTTCAGATAAAATGCCTTACATATTTGTAAGTGAAATGTTAGGAATTCAAATGTCAAAAAATTTCTCACCATTTTAAACTATTATCAAGAGGTGGTTAACTATGAGAAAATTATTGCATTCAATCTTGCTAACAATATCAATTGTCGGAGTAGTCTATGTTGGAGCTTGTTTCTATACAAAAGATAAGACTGATGATTTCGCATCAATGCTGGGACAATACAACTTCCTAGTCAAGAAACAACCTTACTACGTCAAGATTGACAATGCCAAAGGACGTGACGAAGATGGCTATGGCAACTATGACTACACACTGACAAGTTACGACAAAAATGGGAACGAACATCCAATCAAATTCACTGGTATGGGAAAATTGAAACAAGGCCATTTCCTAGAAGTCACTGCCAAAGGGGCTTACGTCTACACTTACAGAGAAGTGTTCGAAAAAGATATGTCCAATGATATATACAATAAATTATCAGCACAGTAAGAAAGCGAATTACCAGAATTTGGTAGTCCGCTTTTTTTGAATTTATTCTTATTAAAACCAAAGTTTTTAAAAAATATTCTAGCCGGAGGTGTCAGTAATGTAGTCCGCAGTGCAGGTGGTGTTAGAGCAGTGATTTTCTGCTCATACTCCACCGACGTATTTTGAGATTTGCGGTTTTTGCAAAGCTCAAAATCGAGGCGCGAGACCTTGGCTCGCACCGGTCCCATAGCGGTACTCCATACCTCGCCACCAAAGGCGGCTCGCTTAGTTTATTTAAAAACTGCCAACCCACCGGCTGGATTGGTCCAGTCTGGTTCTTGAGCTGTAACCACTAACTTCTCATTAGTAAATGCCGTCAAACCTAATTGGCTCATTTCACGTCCATAACCAGAACCTTTAACACCACCAAATGGCAATTCAGGCAATGAAACTAAGAATGAATTTACAAATACCATCCCAGTTTCAATCTTTTCGGCTACCGCTTTACCATGTTGTGGATCAGCTGAAACAACGATTCCACCTAAACCTAATTCAGAATCATTGGCTAAATCGATTGCCTCTTGATCAGAACTGACCTTGAATACTTGAGCAACAGGTCCAAACATTTCATCGTAAAATTCAGGGTTATCAGGAGCAATGTCAGTCAAAATAGTTGGTTGAATAAATTGACCAGGCAAGTCGATTGGTTGATTGCCATAGTAAACCTTAGCACCACCAGCAACAGCTTTGTCAATTTGACCTTGCAACTTCTCCTTAGCACGCTTGGAATTCATTGGGGCAATCGTAGTCTTTGGATCCATTGGATCGCCGGGAACCAATTTTTCAAAGTTAGCTTTTAGTTTCTTCAAGAATTCATCGTACAAATTGTCAGCAACGATAAATCGCTTGGCTGAAGTACATACTTGACCCGCGTTATAAATCCGGACACGCCATGCCAAATCGACTGCTTTATCAACGTCAGCGTCTGACAAAACAACAAAGGCATCGGAGCCACCGAGTTCCATTGAGTTCTTCTTCAAACTCTTGGCTGCTGATTCGGCAACTGATTGCCCACCACGCTTGGATCCGGTCAAAGCAACGCCTTGAACACGAGGATCAGCAATGATATCAGCTACTTGGTCGTAACTGGCAAATAAGTTTGTCAAACTACCCTCGGGAGCACCAGCATCTTTAACAATCTTTTCAAATGCGGCAGCTGAGCCAGGAGTATTTGAAGCATGTTTCAAAATCATCGGATTGCCGACCATAAAGTTAGGGGCAAAGACACGCATGATTTGATAATATGGAAAGTTCCAAGGTTCAACCATCATCAAAACACCAGTTGCTTGGTGTAAAATTTCGGCATCCCCAGTATTGCGACTGCTGAGTGGAGTTGGTTTCAACATGTCGGTGCCGTTGTCAGCATAATAGTCAGCGATGATGGCACAGAGTTCAACTTCACCTTTTGATTCAGCGTAAAGTTTACCCATGTCAGTTGTTGCGATTTTTTGCCAATTCGTCTTCATTCTCACGCAAACGGTCAGCAATTTCGTGCAAAATAACAGCTCGACTTTCGACAGGTTCATCACGCCACTGTTTATATAGTGCATGTCCAGTGCTCAATGCTGTTTCAATTTCTTCAGATGTAGCGTCAGGGTACGATTTTACGAGTTCATTTGTATATGGATTGACTGTTTTATAAGCCATAATCAATTCCTCCTATTTAAAAGGTACTTATTATCTTATGGTTCTATTGTAAGACAGCGATTACATTTTACAAGAATTTAGACTCGTCCACTTTTTATATTGGACCGTACCTATTTTCACTACAATATTCTCTTTTCAAAATTTTTCAAAAAGTGTAACATAAGCCGTATATATAATATGAAAGGTGTCCTTTATATGGGTGTTTTCTTTTCCAGTATTCAAGGAATTCTAATAATCATCGGTTTAATCGCTGTGGGCTACGGCCTCAGTGCACTTGGTTGGTTTTCTGAAAATTCAACTAGATTAATCGCCAAGTTAGTCACACAAGTGGCTTTGCCAACATACATGATTTCGACCATTACTAAAGATTTTACGGCCGCAAAGTTGATCAAATTGTTGCCCGACTTGGCAATTCCTGTCATTTCAATGACCATTTTGATCTTTATTTCAATTCTCCTGATTAAAATCCTCAAAATTGACCCCAAACATAAAGGACTCTTCTCTTCCATGTTCTTTAACTCCAATACCGTCTTCGTTGGCTTACCCGTCAACATGGCACTCTTTGGAGAAAAAAGTTTACCCTACGTCCTTGTTTATTACATGGCTAACACGACATTTTTCTGGACATTGGAACATACTTAATCCAAATGGATGGTGAAATTAAGGGTCATTTCAAACTCAAGACAACTCTCAAGAAAGTATTCTCCCCACCATTAATGGGATTCATCATTGGTTTGATTTTAGTAATGCTCAATATTCATTTGCCAAAATTCTTGATGTCTGACTTTGAATACTTGGGTGGGCTAACTATTCCGTTATCAATGATATTCATCGGTATTTCAATCTATAACGCCGGTCTCAAAAATATTTCTTTCCACAAAGACAATGGGCATCCTTTTGGACGCTTCTTATGTGCTCCACTGTTAATGGCAGCGTTGTTCCTCTTCATACCTGCTACACCATTGATGAGACAAGTCTTCATTGTTCAGGCAGCAATGCCGTTATGACAAACGCCCCCGTTGTTGCCAAACTTTATCACGCCGATTCAGACTACGCGGCAATCATGGTTACCGAAACCACTTTGTTGAGTTTAATCGTTGTGCCAATTATTATGGTTTTAATTAAATAGCAAAAACGCTGAGATTTTTTAAGTCTCAGCGTTTTTTTATTTCCTATTAGTAAACTTATTAATACCTTTTCTCAATCTCTCAACACCATCTTCAACGTTACATCTAGGTGTAGCCAAATTCATTCTTAAGAAACAGTTCCCATTGCCACGATACTTAGTACCTTCAGCCAAATACAAACCAGTTTCGTCACGCAAGAATTGATTAAAGTCATCCGATTTATCAGTCAATTGTCGACAATCGATCCATGCCAGATAGGTTGATTCAGCTGGGATAACTTTGATTTCGGGGATATTATCTTGAACAAATTTTTCCAAATATTCACGATTACCTTGGATATATTTACGCAATTCATGAAGCCATTCGTGACCTTCAGTATAAGCTGCAATTGAGGCATCGACTGCCAAATTCCAGGTTCATTTATACCGTCAACGGAAACAGCTCTGGTAGCTCTTTGACGCAATTGTTCATTTGGAATAATCATTGTTGCGGCGTGCAGAATAGCCACATTAAACGTTTTACTTGGTGAAACTAGGGAAATACTATTGTCAGTCACATCAGAATCTAATGAAGCAAATGGAACATAGTCGTGACCTGGCATCGTTAAATCGCCATGAATTTCATCAGAAATAATTAGGACATTATGTTGCTTAGCCATCTGCCCAATCTTAGTTAACGTTGCCTTATCCCAAATATGACCACTTGGATTGTGCGGATTGCAGACAATCATGACGCTAGTTTGGGATCAAGCATCTTCGTTTCC